>NZ_JBJJLC010000017.1:0-71645 GCF_045449855.1 Marinobacter alkalisoli
CACCCGCCATGCCTCGGATTTCGCAGTTATGTGAAGCGGGGAATCAGTTTATTGTGATCTACGACTAACTTTGCGATATCTGAGAAGTAGGAAGAGAGTCTGTGATGCCCCCTTCCCAAAATTTCGAAGGCCAAGGATGGCCTGAGAGAAGCGCACATGGATGTGCTTGTAGCGGTTTTGGGAAGGGGGCATCATAGACTCTCCCCTCCCAAGCTAGCAGGCTACAAAAAGACTATTCCCCCGTACCAAAGGGCTTAACCAACACAATCAGGCGCGGCAGCAAAGTCAGGGCGCCTGCCAGGGCCATGAACATGGCGAAGCCGGTGAACAGGCCGAAGTAGATGGTCGGGATGAAGTTCGACAACACCAGGATCGAGAAACCGATGATGATGGTCAGGGACGTGTAGAACATTGCCCGGCCGATGCTGCGGTGGCAGCGGTGCATGGTGGCGATGTAGTCGCCGTCTTTGGCGAATTCGGTCTTGAAGCGGTGGATGTAGTGAATAGTGTCATCCACGGCAATGCCGACCGTAATGGCCGCCACGGTGATCGTCATCATATCCAGCGGAATGCCCAACCAGCCCATCAAACCCAGTACCGAGCCGGCAGCGATCAGGTTCGGAGCCATGCCGATCAATGCCAGAAGAATCGATCGGAATAGGACCAGGAACATCAACATGATGGCCAGGAACACCACGCCCAGGGTCTTGATCTGGGATTCAAACAGACTCTGCAGCATGTTGTTGTACATCACCGTCATACCGGTGAACAGCACCTGGTCGTCGTCGAAGCCCAGCTCGCCGGTCAGGTGCTCGCGAATGGTGTCCAGCAGCTGGTCGCGTCGAAGATCGGGCTTGGTTTCCAGGATACGGACACTGAAACGGGCCTGGTCCTGTTCCTCGGAGATGTACGGGGTCAGCAGGATGTCCCGGAGATCTTCCGGTACCGCGGTCGGCACGAACGCTAACTGAAGGGCATCCAGCGGCTCCCCCCCGTTGACCTGTGCCAGCAGGTCCAGCGTCGTGCTGATGGACAGCACCTTGCCGGTATCCGACAGGCTTTCCAGGTAATTGTGGACGCCCCGCAGGCGCTCCATCTTCTGGTAGGTGAACCAGGTGTCCCGGTACTCCTCGGCCTCGCCGCAGTCCTCCACAAACGGATCACAATCGCTGGCAAAGGGATCCCCGGAACCGGCATCTACCGGAGGAGGATCGTCGGTGATCACCACATCCAGCGGCGTGGTGCCCCCCAGGCGATTGTCTATGGTGATCATGCCCTGATGGATTTCCGTAGTGGACTTGAAGTAGTCGATGAAGCTGTTCTCAACTGTGAGCCTGCTCATTCCAAGCACACACAGCACCGCGATCACGACAGAGCCGCCGAGCACGACCTTACCGTGGTGTTCGGTGAAGCGGGCAAAGGCGTCGGTGAACGGGATCCGGTCGGAAGTGACATAGCGGTCAATGGGCGGCGGCAGCAGCGCCAGCAACGCCGGAAAGACCAGGAACGTAATCAGGAAGGCGACGGACAGGCCAATGGTCATCATCCAGCCAAAATCAATCACCGGACGGATGCCGCTGAAAGTCAGTGAGCCGAAGGCCACGATGGTGGTGATGGCCATGTAGAAGCAGGGTTTGATCATGGCCAGCAGGGTGCGCCGCAACGTATCCCGGGGGGCTGCCTCCGGCTCATCGTGCTGGAATTCCCGGTAGCGGACGATCAGGTGAATCGTCAGGGACAGGGTCATGATCAGCAGTAGCGACACAAAGTTGGAGGAAATCACCGTTACCGGCCACTGCGCCCAGGACAGGTAACCGATCACCAGCCATACGGTGAAACTGCAGCACAGCAGGGGCACCAGCACCCAGCGCCACTGGCGGAAGATGATGGCCAGGGTCAATAGCAGGAAGATCAACACGCCCACGCCAAACGTGGACAGGTCGTTCTTGATGAACTGGATCATGTCCGCAACGATCATGGGCACGCCGCCCAGGTAGATTTCGGCGTCGCCCCGATAACCATCCAGAATGGTGCGGACCTGATGGATGGTCTGGTCCCGTTCCTTGCCGAGCTGTTCAGTGAAACGAATGAATTCGGCGCTGACCTGCTCCAGCTTGTCCTTGTCTGCCGCGGTGGCGTCGGTGCTGTCGGCTTTCTCACGCAGCTGCTCACGCTCGCGCAGCAGTTCGAAATAACGTTCCGGCGTGGGCAGATTGACCTGGATGGCCGTGGTCCCGGCATCCTCGCTGATCAGCAGGTTGGGGTAGAGCGGATTTTCCAGCAGGGCATCCCGGGCGGTTTCCGGCGCCACGTCGTTCTCGTCCATGGACCGGATTTCCGAATCCACCGTGTCGAGGGTCAGGTCCGGGCTGTGGAGCAGTGGCACGTTGAGGATGCTGTTGGTGGAGCTGACGCTGTCCAGCCCCTCCAGGTCGTCCCTCAGTTGGCGAAGGGTGCCGAGGGTTTCTTCAGTGAACAGCTCGCCATCCGGAGTAAAGGTGACAATCAGAAAATCGTCAGAGGTGGTGAAGCGCCGGTTGATCTCGCGATACTGTTCCAGCGACCGGTCGTTCTCCAGCACCAGAGATTCCGCCGAGGCATCAAGCCGGAACTGGTCCAGATTGACGCTGGCGAGTACGAGAATGCTGGCGAACACAATCAGGACAACAACCGGGTGAGGGAGAATCAGCCGGTCATAGAGGGAACGGATCAGGGTCATCGGCACATAGTCCACACTGTTATAAAACGAGTGCAGAGTTTGCCACAAACTGTCAGTTAACTGTGACCCTGTTTGAGGCCTCTTCCCGGGAGTCGATCAAGTTTTTCAGGCGTTGGTCATGTCCATTGGCGGATTTTCCAATGGCTCAGTCGAGGACCTTGACCGGAATCTGCTGAACGTCGCTGGCGGGCACCTCGGGTACGGTCAGGCCCAGGTTGTTCTTGTCGAACACCCGGTCCGCGCGGTAACTGGAGCGCACCATGGGGCCGGAAGGTACTTCCATAAAGCCCTTTTCCAGGCCGATGTCGCGGTAATGGTTGAACTCTTCCGGTGTGACGTAGCGCTCCACCGGCAGGTGGTTCGGGGTGGGGCGCAGGTATTGGCCCAGGGTGAGGATATCCACGCCGACGGCGCGCAGGTCGTCCATGGTTTCCAGGATCTCTTCCTCGGTTTCACCCAGACCAAGCATCAGGCTGGTCTTGGTGAGGACGTTCGGGCGGTATTGCTTGGCATGGGCCAGTACGCTCAGGGTCTTTTCATAACCGGCACGGGGGTCACGCACGCGGCTGGTGAGGCGCTTGACGGTTTCCACGTTCTGGGCAAACACATCCAGGCCGGAGTCCACTACCTTTTCCACATCCGACATCACCGCATCAAAATCCGGAGTCAGCGCCTCGACGGCCACTTCCGGCGTGCGCTGCTTGATGGCGGAAACGCAGGCCGCGTAATGGGCCGCGCCGCCGTCGTCCAGGTCGTCCCGATCCACGGAGGTGAGCACGATATAACGCAACCCCATCAGTTCCACCGACTTGGCGGTGTTCTCCGGCTCTTCATGGTCCAGCCAGCCCTTGGGGTTACCGGTATCCACCGCGCAGAACCGGCAGGCGCGGGTACACACGGATCCCATCACCATGATGGTGGCGGTGCCATTGGTCCAGCATTCGCCAATATTGGGGCAATGGGATTCCTGGCAGACGGTGCTGAGGCGGTGTTCGCTGACATTCTTGCGAACGGCTTCATAGCGCTCTCCGCCGGGCATGCGGGCCCTCAGCCATTTGGGTTTGCGCTCAACGACCGGCGTATCCTTGTGTCCGGATTGCTTGATTCCGTCCTTGATGGCAGAAAAACCATGCTCATTGCGGAATTTGGATCCACTGGTGATACGGGGCTTTGCGCTGTCGCTCATTGCAACCGGACTCTCGTTAAAACTTGGGGTAGCCTTAAAGGGTAATCTGCGGGCAGGGTAGATACAAGGCGGGTACGGACAATCACGGGGGTAACCGGGCCCGACATTCGTCGAACCCGGGTGTGGATGCCACGCCGAATGGAACCGAGCCAGAGCTTCTGGCGTGAAATGAGTACCGCCAGTATTCTATAGGTCATTATGATTAAGGCGTTGTAGGAAGTGCCGGGGATCACGCCGGTGTTCACTCATTGAAGAGAGAGTCTCCATGACTACGAAAACGATTCGTTCCATTGTGATTGCGACAAGCATTGTCCTTGCAGGAAGCCTGTCGACGATACCAGCTTGGGCCCAGTCTGAAGCTGCGGGCAATGCCCAGCGAGCTGCGGAAATGTCCGAGAGAGGCAAAGGCAAGGCCCGCGAAGCTCAAGAGAAGGCGAAAGAAGCCCGTAACAAGGGCAATGAAAAGGCAGCAGAAATGCGCGATCGCGCCAATGAAGATGCCGAGGACGCACGGGATCGCGCGGAAGACGAGGCTGAACAGGCGCGTGAGCGTGCTGAAGACGAAGCCGAGCGTAATCGTGAGCGTGCGGAAGACAAAGCTGAACGTGCCCGCGAGCGCGCCGAAGAGGCTGAGGAAAGGGGCGAGGATGCCCGGGAGCAGGGAGAGGCTTCCAAGCGCGATAACGAAAACCGCAAGGCCGACCCAGCATCAAAAGGCAGTGAAAAAGGACAAGAGAAGAAGAAAGAGAATGCCAAAGCCTGGTGGAATGTCTGGGGCTGAGACAGGTTAGGTCCAGAACGCGGAAAGGCCGGAATAATGTTCAACCCGGCCTTTTCCAGCGGGGCGCTAGTGCCCCGCTGTTCTGGAAAACAGGTTGATAACCGCCACACCCGCAATGATCAATGTCATACCTGCGATCGCCGGCAGGTCGAGTTTCTGCCCATAGATCACCCACGAAACCAGCGCAATCAATACAATGCCCAGCCCGGCCCAGATGGCATACGCCACGCCGATAGGGATGACCTTCAAGGTCAGGGACAGAAAGTAGAACGCCAGCACGTAACCTACCACGACGACGATTGAAGGCATGAGCCTGGAGAAGCCATCGCTCGATTTCAGGGCTGACGTGGCGACAACTTCTGCAACAATCGCCACGCCCAGGAATAACCAGTTCTTCATAGCGTTCTGTACTCGTCTTTAGAGTGGCTTTTACCACTTGCATCGTTGTCTGGGAAGATTGTGTCATAACACCAGGTGAACACGAATGCATACAACAGGTAGAAGGCGATAAACGCCACATCGACGACCAGCGCTTCGATGAGCCCGATGTTCATCCACCATACAGTGAATGGAAGGAAGAACACCAATAGCCCCATCTCGAAACTGATTGCGTGTAATAGACGGATCTTCAGTGATTTTCGGGTCGAGCCGGTGATCTTCTTCAGCCCATGGTCAAACATCAGGTTGAACACATAGTTCCAGACGGTTGCCATGGTTGCTCCAGCGATGCCGAGCACACTGGTTTTGTCTGGATCAAAGCCGAAAACGAATATTGCCAGCGGAACGGAAAGTAAAATTCCGAATGCTTCAAAGGATACTGCCTGGCGGATTCTGTCTGTGGTGGTTCTCATACCCTGGATCCACTAATGCGGGTCGTCCCGCGTTAAATTCCCAGGATGGGTGAGGTCGTCCTCAGGAGTGGAATGTCCCTGTACTGCGCGTCGGTCAGAGACAAATGACAAAAAAGGGCCGCGACGTTAATCGCGACCCTCTCGAATACTGGTAGCAAGGGGCGGAGTCGAACCGCCGACCCCAGCATTATGAGTGCTGTGCTCTAACCAACTGAGCTACCTTGCCATTTCGCTTTGGGCTTCGCCCCAAACGAGGCGCGTATTTTCAGTATTTGGGCCCTTCCTGTCAAGGCTTGAGGCCCGTTTTTTCCTGAAAAGTTAAACGTTGAAGCGGAAGTGGATAACGTCGCCATCCTGGACGATGTAGTCCTTGCCTTCCAGGCGCCATTTGCCGGCATCCTTGGCGCCGGCTTCGCCGTTGTACTGGACGAAGTCGTCGTAGCTGACCACTTCGGCACGGATAAAGCCGCGCTCGAAATCGGTGTGGATGACTCCGGCCCCCTGAGGGGCTGTGGCACCGATTCTGACGGTCCAGGCGCGGACTTCCTTCACGCCGGCGGTAAAGTAGGTCTGCAGGCCCAGGAGGCTGTAGCCGGCGCGAATCACCCGGTCCAGGCCGGGTTCTTCCATGCCCATCTCGTCGAGGAACATGGCTTTCTCGTCGTCTTCCAGTTCGGAGATCTCGGCTTCCATCTTGTTGCAGATGGGCACCACCACGGCGTTCTCGGATTCGGCAATTTCCCTGACGGTGTCCAGATGCGGGTTGTTCTCGAAGCCGTCTTCGTTAACGTTGGCGATGTACATAGTGGGCTTGACGGTCAGCAGGCACAGTTCCCGGATCAGGGCCATCTGGTCCTTGTCCAGGTTCATGCTGCGCACCGGCTTGCCCTCGTTCAGCACGGGCAGCAGTTTCTCGAACATCTCCAGTTGGGCCTTGGCTTCCTTGTCACCGCTCTTGGCCACGCGCTGAACGCGTTTGATGGCTTTTTCCACGGTTTCCAGGTCGGCCAGGGCCAGCTCGGTGTTGATAATGTCGATGTCGGAAGCAGGGTCGATCTTGTTGGCCACGTGAATGACGTTGCCGTCTTCAAAGCAGCGAACAACGTGGGCGATGGCGTCAGTCTGGCGGATGTTGGCCAGGAACTGGTTGCCCAGGCCTTCGCCCTTGGATGCACCGGCAACCAGGCCTGCGATGTCCACAAACTCCATGGTTGTGGGGACCACCCGCTCTGGCTTTACGATATCGGCCAGCTTGGTGAGGCGAGGGTCGGGCATGGCCACCACGCCGGCGTTGGGTTCGATGGTGCAGAACGGGAAGTTTTCCGCGCCAATGCCTGATTTGGTCAGTGCGTTGAACAGGGTGGATTTGCCGACGTTGGGAAGGCCGACGATGCCGCAGTTAAATCCCATGGAATGCCTCTGCTGGTGCTGGAAAATTTGGGCGGATTATACCGGTGTATGGTGGCGTAAGCGAGTAAGGGGAAGTCTTCAGGGGTGTCGGATTACGCTTCGCTAATCCGACCTACGTGAGGGGCAGCTTATTGTAGAACTGTAGGTTGGATTAGCCGCAGGCGTAATCCAACAAGGCCGGCTCACGGATTCGGCTTGAAACTGTGGAGCCGGTTCATGGCGGCGGGGAGTTTGCCGCTGGCTGCGTCCGGAAGCACGCGCATGATTTCGTCGATCACCGCGTTCAGCTCTTCGGTTTCCTGTTTGCCGAGGCGGCCGAGTACGTAACCGGTAACCTTGCGGCTGTCGCCGGGGTGACCAATGCCAACCCGCAGTCTCAGGAAGTCATTGCTGCCCAGGTGGGTGATGGTGTCCCGCAGGCCGTTATGTCCGCCGTGTCCGCCGCCTTTCTTGAGCTTGGCGGTGCCGGGGGGGATGTCGAGCTCGTCGTGGGCGACCAGGATCTGGTGGGGCTGAATCTTGAAGAAATCCGCCAGTGCCTTGATGGACAGGCCGCTGCGGTTCATAAAGGTGGTGGGGGTCAACAGGTGCAGGTCGAGACCCTGCCACTGGATGCGGGCATAAAGCCCATGGTATTTGCGTTCGGGGCGGAGCGTCTGACCCGCAGCGCGGGCCAGAGCTTCGACGAACAGGGCGCCGGCGTTATGGCGGGTATTCTCGTAGTCAGCTCCGGGATTTCCCAGACCAACCACCATGAGGATATCCTGTGCCATCCGCCGTTGCCCTCGTCAGTACAGGAGTGATTACTCCTTGCTTTCGCCTTCTTCGCCTTCTTCACCTTCTTCCGCGTCATCAACCTTGGCGCCGCGCGGCTTGTGGATAGCCACAACAGACTGGTCGTGATCTTCACCCTGAAGCAGGGCGGCGATACGAACGCCTTTCGGCAGTTTCAGGTCGCTCAGGTGAACTACCTGGTCCATTTCGACAGTGGCCATATCCACTTCGATGAACTCGGGCAGGTTCTGCGGCAGACAGATCACTTCCACTTCGTTGATCTGGTGGTTGGCTACGCCGCCCTGAAGCTTGATGGCCGGTGCGCTCTCTTCGTTGAGGAAGTGCAGCGGAACGTTAACGTGGATCTCGTGGTCCTTGTCGACACGCAGGAAGTCGGCGTGGGTCAGCAGCGGCTTGTAAGGATGACGCTGCAGATCCTTCAGGATCACGCTTTCTTTCTTGCCATCGAGTTCGATGGTCAGTACGTGAGAGAAGAAGGCCTCGTTCTCCAGAGCTTTTTTCAGCTCGTTGTGCCAGATGGAGATCGGAGTGGCTTCCTTGTTGCCACCGTAGACGATGGCCGGGATTTTACGTTCCTCACGACGCAGGCGGCGGCTCGCACCTCTCCCCTGATCGCCACGAGGAAATGCTTCGATAACAAATTCCTGGGACATGATATGTACCTCAATCGTCATCTGAACTGCCCGCGACCAGGCGTTTGAACAGATGAAGTTTCTTGAATAGCCTCAGAAAACTTTCTTCGGCTGACTAAAAGAGTCGGGAGCCTTGCAGGGCTCCCGACTCAGATGCTTTTTCAGCGTGTTGTAACTTGCTGAGTTGCCTTGTATTTCCGGATCAGGCGTTCTCGAACATGGCGCTGATGGACTCTTCGTTGCTCACGCGACGAATGGACTCTGCGAGCAGGCCGGCCATGCTGAGGACGCGGATTCTATCACAATTCTTTGCTTTGTCACCCAACGGAATGGTGTCGCAGACCACAAGTTCGTCCAGTTCGGACGAATTGATGTTGTCGATGGCCGGGCCGGAAAGGACAGGGTGAGTGATGTAGGCCACAACCCGCGCGGCGCCGTGCTCCTTGAGTGCGTTGGCGGCTTTGCAGAGCGTGCCGGCGGTGTCGATGATATCGTCCACCAGGATGCAGGTCTTGTCTCTCACGTCACCGATGATGTGCATGACCTGGGATACGTTCGCCTTTGGGCGGCGTTTGTCGATGATGGCCAGGTCGGCGTCATCCAGTCGCTTGGCGACAGCCCGTGCGCGAACAACGCCGCCCACGTCCGGGGAGACGACCACGAAGTTTTCAAAGCGCTGCTTCTCAATGTCTTCGAGCATGACCGGGGTGGCGTAGATGTTGTCCACCGGAATGTCGAAGAAGCCCTGAATCTGGTCCGCGTGCAAATCCAGTGTCAGTACGCGATCCACGCCGATGCTGGAGATCATGTCTGCCACGACTTTGGCGCTGATGGCTACCCGCGTTGAGCGAACGCGACGATCCTGTCGGGCGTACCCGTAGTAGGGAATAACGGCGGTGATACGTGTTGCGGAGGCACGGCGAAGTGCGTCAGCCATCACGATCAGTTCCATCAGGTTATCGTTAGTGGGGTAGCAGGTGGGCTGGATGATGAAGACATCATGGCCCCGGACATTCTCATCGATCTCGACGGTGGTTTCACCATCGCTGAAGCGGCCGACAGTGGCCTGACCCATGGGAATGTGGAGTTTCTGGGCAATAGCTTTGGCAAGGTCTGGATTGGCGTTGCCAGCAAAAATCATCAGTTTGGACACGACGGCATCCTTCACGGTATCGGCGTTTGATTCAGAAGAAGCGGGAGAAAGGTGGCTGGGGTGGCAGGATTCGAACCTGCGCATGACGGGATCAAAACCCGTTGCCTTACCACTTGGCGACACCCCAGTATCGTGCTTTTTTGGCATCATTCTAGCTCTGTCAGCTTTGTGTGAAGCGGTGAAATATTCACCCCTTGAGCGACGAACCCCGTGATGCCGGAGGGTTTGCTTTCCCAGATAATCCGGGCTGCGGATTCTGTCGGGAAACGTCCAAAAATGCAAGCCCCGGTTCCGGTTAATCTTGCAGGTCCGAATTGTGAAAGCCATTCCAGGCTTTGGTTAACCTCCGGATACAGTTTACGAACTACATCCTCACAGTCGTTTCGGTACCTCGAGGCGTCTCCCTCAAAAGCGGGCGCTATTTTGATTCTAGGGGTGTTCCTTGTCAACCCTTGCTCGGAAAAAATCTTACCGGTGTTTATATCGCAGGCGGGTTTAAGAACTAAAAACCAGTCTTCGGGAGGATTGGCCGGGGTCAGTTGCTCGCCCACACCTTCGCCCCACGCGGCGTGACCACGAACAAACACCGGTACGTCGGCGCCCAGTTGCAGGCCCAGTTCCGCGAGCTGGTCGATCGTCAGCCCCAGTTGCCAATAGTGATTCAGTCCGAGCAGGACCGTCGCTGCATTGGAGCTGCCGCCACCAAGGCCACCGCCCATGGGCAGGCGCTTGTCGACGGACAGGGTGACGCCCGGCAGTTTCTGTTCCCGGGTGCTGGCCAGCAGGCGGGCGGCACGAAGGATCAGGTTGTCGGCGTCCGCGATGCCGGGTATCGAGGGCTCAAGAAGGATGTCATGGCTGCCATCCTCCGCTGGCCGGAAGGTGATGTCATCACCGTGGTCGAGAAACTGGAACAGTGTCTGTAGCTCGTGATAGCCGTCGGGCCGGCGCCCGACGATGTGCAGGCAGAGGTTGAGTTTGGCCGGGGAGGGCAGGGTGAACGGTTTCACCGGGCCGGGTCCGTGGATTCATTCCAGTGGGTAACGACCAGTCTCACTCGTTTGTCCTCTTTCACGGCGGTGATGCGTGCCGGCAGTTCCGGGTATCCGTCTATAAACGATTGCCAGCGGTCGTAGCGAATTTCCCAGCCCTGCTGGCGGATCATCGCCAGTTGGTTGTTCTCATCAAACAGCAGGCGGAAATCACCTTCCGGTCCCGGCAGGCCGCGAATCCACCACACCAGGCTATTCAGGGGTAACTGCCAGCCGGTGGCTGCTTCGATAAGGGCTTCGGGGTCACCAGAGCGATAGGTTTCACCATCAGGCAGGGTCAGCGAGATAAAACCGGGCACGCCCTGAAGGCTGGTCCTGCCCATGCCGAGGAAGGAGGAGGACAGCTCCAGGTCGTAGGCTTCCCGTTCCTGAATCCAGTGGTTGATAATGGCAGTGCCACTGTCGGACGGCTGTTTCACGGCGAGCTTGCCGCTCAATTCCCAGGAATGGAAATCTCTCAGTTGCTCGCTGCGTTCGCTCCAGTCAGCGGGGGGCTGGTCTGTCAGGCCTTCAGGAAGGGGTTCCAGCTGGATCGAGGTACAGGCGCCCAAAGTCAGGGCGCAGATGACTGCCAGCAGCAGTCTGGGGCTGAACAAATTCAAAGTGCCTGTTCTCCTGTCAACCGTTCAATGGTTTCAATGAGGATTGGGTGACCGGGGTCGGCATCAATGCCTTCCTTCCAGATGATGCGTGCCTGGTCCTCGGCGCCGGTGCTCCACAGTACTTCACCGTAGTGGGCGGACACTTCCGGGTCAGGGTAAGCGGCCCAGGCCTCTGACAGGTACGCCAGGGCTTCCTGTTCCTGGCCCTGCAGGTAGAGTACCCAGCCCATGCTGTCGAGAATCGCCGGGTTTTCCGGGTCAAGTGCCAGCGCCTGCTCTATATAGCCGCGCGCCTCGTCCAGCCGGTTGCTGCGGGTAGTGAGGATGTACCCCAGTGCGTTCAGAGCGACCGCATTCTGTGGATCTTCATCAATGATCCGTCGCAGGTCGCCTTCCGCCTGCTCTGGAGAGTCCATGCTGTCGAACAGCATGGCGCGGGCGTAACGGATCCGGATGTTGTCGGGGAAAGCGCCCAGTGCTTCGGTGGCGGCCTCCAGGGCGGCGTCTTCCTGTTCCTGGTCCAGCAGCAGGTTGACCTCAAGCAACCAGAAGTTCTCGGCCTGATCGGGATTGGCCTCCCGCAGTTCACGAATGTCGGTCAGGGCGGCATCCAGTTCACCTTGTCCGGCCTGGAGGGCGCTGGCCCTGGCCAGGGCAGGAAAGTAGTAGTTGCCTTCCTCCACGCTGCGGTAATAGCCGATGGCCTGGTCGGTTTTGTTTTCCTCGTCGGCGATCCGCCCGAGGTAATAGTGGGCTTCGCTGGTGTGGTGGCCCTGCTGGATCAATCGTGTCAGGTCCTGCTTGGCCAGGTCCGGCTGCCCGTTTTCCAGGGCCACGAGGGCGTGGGACAGGCGCAGGCTGGGGGTGTTGGGGAATCGTTGCATCAGTCGGCTGAATTCATCCTGGGCCGCCTGCATCTCTCCCTCGCCGATCAGCATTCGGCCATAAAGTGTGCCCATCTGGCGGTTCGCCGGGAAGCGACGGGTATTGACCAGCAGGTGGTCCAGCGCATTGCGGCGTTTGCCCACCTGGTACAGCAGGTCACCCTTGAGGATGATGGCTGGCTGGAACTCCGGTTCGTCTTCCAGTAGTGCTTCGATGCGTTCCAGCGCCTCTTTGGGTTTGCCGGTTACCTTGAGGAGCAGGGCGGTGCTGTAATTGAGTTCCGGTGTTTCCGGGTGGCGTTCGGCCATTTGTTTGTAGAGGTCCAGCAATTCCTGCTGTTGTTCCGGTGGCAGGTTGCCAGCCATGGCTGCAAGGCTGTCGAAATCCGCATCCCCGCCGAGATCCATGATTTTTTCCATATGGGTCAATGCGGTCTGCAGTTCGTTGTTCTTGACGGCCTGAATGGCGGATACCCGGTGCGCCTGGAGATTGTCCGGATCCACTTCCAGCCACAGACTGGCGAGCTGGCGCTGGGCATTGTCGCCGTTGAGAGACTGGGCGATACGCATTGCCCGCTCAATCACGCCTTTGTCACGGGATATTTGGGCGGCATTCAGGTAATTCACCAGGGTGACGTCATAGCGCCCACGCTGGGCTGCAATTTCGCCGGAGAGGAGCAGGTAAAGAACCTCCGGTTCAAAATCGGCGTAATGGATTTCCTGTTCCCTGGTGCTGTCCGGGGTGTTTCCTGCGGCAGTTTGTTCTCCGGTATCGCCCGACTCCTCCGGTGTTCCGGTCAGTGTGGCGCAGCCAGCGAGTGAAAGCCCTAAAAGGCAGGAAAGCAACAACGGTGCGGATCTATGCATGCAACATCCCGTATTCTGTATACAACGCATCTGCAACAGTCGCCCCGGAATGGGGGACCATGCAGCGCCGAGCTTCTATGATGGCACAAGCGTTTGATATTGCCCAACCTGTCAGCACTTCCCGAACTCTCTTGGGTTTTTGGGTGGCGACAGGGGCGACTGGTCGGTAAAATGCGGTATACAGTCCGCACTCTGGCATAAGGCTACGCAACCCCGAAATGGCTCTGGTTACGCTGGGAATCAATCATCGCACCGCACCGGTCGAACTGCGCGAGCGCGTCGCGTTCACGCCTGAGCGCATGGCGGAAGCATTTTCCGAATTGCGCGCCATGTGCGGTGCCAGCGAAGCGGCAATACTGTCGACCTGTAATCGCACTGAGCTCTATATCGCCGGTGATGATCAGTGCGCACCGGTGATTCTGCGCTGGCTGGCCGGCTTTCACGACCTGGAGGCCGCTGATTTGGAACAGGCGCTGTACCTGCACCGGGACGGTGATGCCGTGCGCCACATGATGCGGGTCGCTGCCGGCCTGGATTCCATGGTGCTGGGTGAACCGCAGATTCTCGGGCAGTTAAAGGATGCCTACGCGTTGTCCCGGGAACACGGCGCGAGCGGTACTTTTCTTTCCCGCCTGTTCGAGCATACGTTCTCGGTGGCCAAACGGGTGCGCACTCAGACCGCCATAGGCGAGAACCCGGTGTCGGTCGCCTATGCCGCGGTCAGCATGGCGCACCACATTTTTGCGGATATGTCCCGCAACAAGGCGCTGCTGATTGGCGCCGGCAAGACTATCGAACTGGTGGCCCGCCACCTGGCCGATGCCGGTGTGAAGGATTTTCTGGTGGCCAACCGTACACTGGAGCGCGCCCAGGCGTTGGCGGAATCCCGGGGCGGCAAGGGTATTCTGCTCTCTGACATCCCCGATCATATCCGGGATGTGGACATCGTTATTTCCTCCACGGCCAGTCCGTTGCCCATTCTGGGCAAGGGCGCTGTTGAACGGGCTTTGAAAAAACGCAAGCACCGGCCCTATTTCATGGTGGATATTGCGGTGCCCAGGGATATTGAACCGGAAGTGGCTTCGCTGGCCGATGTCTACCTTTATACCGTGGACGACCTGCGCCAGGTGATTGAAGAGAATATCCGCTCCCGCGAGGGTGCCGCCCGGGAAGCGGAAAACCTGGTGACTGACGGGGTTCAGGATTTTCTGAGCCAGTTGCGGGCGCTGGATGCGGTATCCACTCTCAAGGAGTTTCGGCAGCGAGCAGAAACCCTGCGGGATGCCGAAACCGAAAAGGCGTTGCGGGCCCTGCGTAACGGTGGTGATCCAGAAACCGTGTTGCGCAGTCTTGCCCGTGGCCTTACCAACAAATTCCTCCACGAACCATCCATTCAGGTTCGTAAGGCAACAACCGAAGGTCGCAGTGAAGTGACCGAGTGGCTGAGGGAGCTACATCAGCTGGATTCCCAGGACGACGACGCCACCACCCCGGAAAAACTATGAAATCATCGATCCAGAACCGCCTCGAGCAATTGTCAGATCGCTTCGAGGAAGTCAGTGCGTTATTGAGTGATGCCAGCGTTATTTCCAACCAGGAAAAGTTCCGGGACCTTTCCCGGGAGTTCGCAGAAATTGAGCCGATTGTTCACTGTTTCCAGGCCTGGAAAAAATCCCTGGCGGATATTGAAGAGGCCCGTGAACTGGCCCGTGATGGCGACGCCGACATGCGGGAGATGGCCGAGGAAGAGCTGGCGCTGGCCGAGCAGAAAACCGATGAGCTGGACGAAGAGCTGCAACGGCTGATGCTGCCGAAAGACCCTAATGACGGCAAGAACGTGTTCCTGGAGATTCGTGCCGGTACCGGTGGCGATGAGGCCGCCATTTTTGCCGGTGATCTGTTCAAAATGTACTTGCGGTACGCTGAGCGCCACCGCTGGCAGGTGGAAGTGATCAGTGAAAATGAGGGCGAGCACGGCGGCTATAAGGAAATGATTGCCCGGGTGGCGGGTACCGGGGTCTATGGCACGCTTAAATTCGAGTCCGGGGCGCACCGGGTACAGCGAGTGCCGGAAACCGAGTCACAGGGGCGTATTCATACGTCGGCCTGTACCGTGGCGGTGATGCCGGAAGCGGACGAAACGGAAGCGATCGAGATCAACAAGGCTGACCTGCGGGTGGACACCTTCCGTGCCTCCGGCGCCGGTGGTCAGCACGTCAACAAGACGGATTCGGCCATTCGCATTACCCACCTGCCCACAGGCTTGGTGGTGGAGTGCCAGGAAGAGCGCTCCCAGCACAAGAACCGCGCCAAGGCGATGAGCCTGTTGGCGTCGCGGCTGCAGAACGCGGAAACCGAGCGCCAGCAGAAATCCATGGCGGAAACCCGCAAGAGCCTGGTGGGCAGTGGCGATCGGTCCGAGCGTATCCGCACTTACAATTTCCCCCAGGGCCGGGTGACCGATCATCGCATCAACCTGACATTGTACAAGCTGGATGAAGTCATCTCCGGCGATCTCGACGCGGTGGTGGTTCCATTACAACAGGAACACCAGGCTGAACTGCTCGCATCGCTCTCCGATGAGTGAGTTGTCGCTTACCTGCGATTCCCTGCTGCGGAAAGCGACCATCGCGATTGCCGGAGAGTCCCCGCGGCTGGATGCCGAGTTGTTGCTCAGCTACGTGACTGGCCTGTCCCGCACCAGTTTTCGTGCCTGGCCGGAACGGCAGGTGACGGCCACCGAGGCGAGACGCTTCGAAGCGCTGGTCCAGCAGCGTGCCAGCGGACATCCGGTGGCCTATCTGCTTGGTGAACAGGAATTCTGGTCGCTTCCTTTAAAGGTGAATGCCTCTACGCTGATTCCCCGGCCGGATACGGAGTGTCTGGTGGAGGCGGCGTTGGGGCTGCCGCTTCCGGATAACGCGCAGGTGCTGGATCTGGGTACCGGAACCGGCGCCATTGCCCTGGCGCTGGCCAGTGAACGTAGCCATTGGCAGGTGCTGGCGTGTGATGCGGTGGCATCGGCGGTGGAGCTTGCGGCCGAAAATGCCCAGCGCCTGAATTTGCCGATTACCGTGGTGTTGAGCCATTGGTTTGACAATCTGCCGGCAGGACGTTTTGACCTGATTGTTTCCAATCCGCCGTACGTTGCCAGTGGTGATCATCATCTTGATGAGGGGGATGTGCGCTTTGAACCTTCGTCCGCGCTGGTCGCCGGCGACGATGGTCTGGACGATATCCGGGTCATTGTGGCAACCAGTCCCCAGCGGCTGAGCGCCAATGGCTGGCTAATGGTTGAGCACGGTTTCGATCAGGGCAACGCGGTTCGTGATCTGTTCCGGAAGGCGGGACTGGTTGCTGTGGAGACTCGTCGGGATTATGGCAATCGCGACCGGTTGACGCTGGGTCAATGGCCGGGCTGAATAGGCAGGACTATGGGTTTTCAAATGGGGGTGGGCAATGCTCGGCGATGAAGAACTGATGCGTTACAGCCGGCAGATTCTGATGCCAGCGTTCGATATTGCTGGACAGGAGAAGCTGAAGTCTGCCCGCGTGTTGGTGGTGGGTGCCGGTGGTCTGGGTTGCCCGGTGGCGCTTTATCTGGGCGCGGCCGGGGTGGGTCATCTGACCTTGGTTGATGATGATGCCATTGAGTTGGCCAACCTTCAGCGTCAGATTGCCTTCAGTCAGGATCAGTTGGGGGATGCCAAGGCGGAGAGCCTGGCGGATCGGGTGCGCCGGATCAATCCGCTGGTATCGGTGGAGGCCATTGGCCATCGACTGGAGAGTGATGAGCTGGTGCGCCAGGTGGGTGAGGCGAGCCTGGTGGTGGATTGCACGGATAACTTTAATACCCGGTTTGCCCTGAACCGGGCCTGTGTTGCGGCGAAGGTGCCGCTGGTTTCCGGCGCGGCCATTCGCGGTGAGGGGCAGGTGTCGGTTTATGATTCCCGTGATCCGGAGAGTCCCTGTTATCACTGTCTGTATCCGGAGCAGGGCAATGAGGATTTGTCCTGTTCTGAGGCCGGTGTTATCGGGCCTTTGGTGGGGATGATCGGGGCCAGTCAGGCGATGGAGGCGGTGAAGGTGATTTCCGGGGTTGGTCGGCCTTTGGTGGGGCGGTTGTTGATTCTGGATGCCTGGCGGATGGAGTGGCGGGAGATGAAGCTCGCCAGGGATCCCGGTTGCCCGGTTTGTTCTGGACAATAATCTTTAATTCTGGAGTAGGCCGTAGCCGTCAGCCAACCACTGCCCAAAACACGCCGTGAATACGTCCGTGTAGGCTCCGCTCCGCCATCCATGGCTCCGCAGGGTTTTGGGCAGTGGTTGGCTGACGGCTACTCTCAGCTCCGGAGTCAGTCTTTCAACGCCTGAAATTTTGCGATTGCCTCTTTTCTACTTTCCTTCAGATCCACAATCGGTCGTGGATAACCCTTCGGAATAACACCACCCCTACCGGGATCATGGATGCGTTTGTCGTCCAGCTTCCGCAATTCTGGAACCCATTCACGAATAAACTCCCCCTTCGGATCGAACCGTTCACTTTGGGTCGCCGGGTTGAACACCCTGAAATAGGGGGCGGCGTCGGTGCCGGTGGAGGCGCTCCATTGCCAGCCGCCGTTGTTGGAGGCCAGGAAGCCGTCGACCAACTTGGACATAAAATAAGCCTCGCCCAGGCGCCAGTCGATGAACAGGTTCTTGGTCAGGAACATGGCGGTGATCATGCGCAGGCGGTTGTGCATCCAGCCGGTCTGGTTGAGTTGGCGCATGGCGGCGTCGACGATGGGGATGCCGGTGTGGCCGGTTTTCCAGGCTTCAAGGTGATCGCCCGGGGTGTTCCAGGCGAGGTGTTCGGTTTCGGGTTTGAATGCCCGGTGCATGCTGACCCGTGGGTAGTGGTAGAGGATGTGGATGTAGAAGTCCCGCCAGGCGATTTCGTTAACCCAGGTGCTCAGGCCTTCCTGGTTGCTGCCTGCCCCTTGGGCCTGGCGGGCGGCGATCAGGCATTGGCGCCCGGACAGCACGCCGTTGGCGAGGTAGGGCGAGAGTTGGCTGGTGCCGTCGATGGCGGGGAAATCCCTTTGTTCCTTGTAGTTGCCTCCCCGTTCGCTGAGAAAAGCTTCGAGCTGGTCGTGGGCGGCGTTCTCGCCGGTTTTGACCAGGGCCGGAGGGGCGTCGGCGAAGCCGGCCGGGATGGCGTCGAGTTGTTGCGGTTTTACTGCATCGCCCTGTGGCGCGGGAACCGGGAAGACGGTCGGGTTGCTTTCTTCGATCCAGGTGCGCCAGCGGCGGGAGAAGGGGGTGAAAACGGAATAGGGTTCCTGCTGCTGGGTCAGGATGGTGCCGACCGGAGCTACGGTCTGGTCCCGGTATTTGTTCACCTTGATGTCGCAGGCTGTCAGTTGTTCCCTGGCCGTCTTGTCCCGCCGGCGTTCGTTGATGCCGTATTCTTCGTTGAAGTGCACGGTGGTGATGTTGTTTTCGCGGCAGTGACGGGTCAGCGATTCGATGCTGTCGCTGAACTGGTGTGCTTCGAGGAAGGTCAGGGAGATGCCCAGCTTCGCGAGTTCCCTGGCCAGGGCGTTGGCGTGGGCGATGACGAAATGGACCCGGGCAAGGGACCAGTCGTGTTCCTGCCATTGTTGCGGTGTCACGATAAAGCAGGCTTTAACCGGGCCTCCGGCCTTGCAGGCGGCGGTCAGTGCCGGGTTGTCGGCCAGGCGGAGGTCGTTGCGGAACCAGACAAGTTGGGTCATCAAACGTCCTGTCAGAGGGTGGCTGGTAAAGCGGGTAAGGGTAATTACCATCGCTCTGGATGAGTAAATATCATGATCAGGATATTCGCTGGAAGGCATTGATTGGATTATAGTTAAACCTGTTTTTTCGCCAGAATGTTCAGGATGCCAATGGCCGATAAAAAAGAAGAATCTGCGTCGCTGCGTGATGGTGGCTGGGCTCGCCCCTATACCCTGGAATCCGGGCAGACCCAGTTTCATGAACTCAGCCAGACGCGCCTCTGGGTCACCCGGCTTGATCTTGAGTGGCAGATTCGATCGGAAACCGTCAGGAAAGATGTCGACCCCATGCGCTGGACTGAACAGACCAGCCATGTATTGCCGGGCAGTGGTGTTCCGTTGCAACGGTTTGTACGGCCGAATGACAGTAATGAAGTGGTGTTTCTCCCTGCGCTGGCACGCCTCCCCACGGTGATCCGGCCCTTTCAGCCGTTAACGATCCCCGCCGGTGGCGAGTGTGTGATCTATGTGGGGACGGTGGTGTGGATGCAGATCTGCGTTGGACGACAGCGCACGCAGCTGACAGAGCTGGCGCTGGCGGAGCCTTCGCAGACTTGGGTTGGGAAAAATACCATGGAAGGGGAGCTGTGCTATTCGGCTCCCAGCTATGCCCGCCTGGTTCTTGAGGCGGTGCCCAAACGCCCCTGGCGAGCCATTACTCCGGTAAAAATCGTAAATCGCCGCGCCGAACCGCTGTTGCTGGAGCGTTTTAGCCTGCCGACGCCGTTGCTGTCGTTGCACCAGAACGAGCGGGGACAGCTCTGGACGCCGGGAGTGAAGGTTGTCTGTGAAACCGAAATGAATTCGGCCAGCCTGAACGTGGATCGGACGCTGTTCGCGGCGGCCGGTACCTGCAAACTGGTGTCACCAGCGCGTGAGAAAGGCGGCCGCGGGCGACTGATACGAACGTTCGACAGAATGTTCGGATAAGAATGCGAGAGTCAACAATGGAGCCAGTGGTTTGATCGAGGAAATGGAACGCAGTCTGGTGCAGGTGGCCAGTGGTTTGCCCTGGATGCAGTGGCTCAGCGCTGCGTTCCTGCTGATTCTGGGGATTGTCCTGGGGTCCCTGGCGGCACGGAGCGTTTCCCGCGTCATGCAGGCAAGAACATCGCGACACCATACGGTGATGTTCCGCCGTCTGGTGTTCTATATTGTGGTTGCCCTGTTTGCCATGGCAGCACTGCGGGAGGCGGGATTTTCGCTGGATGTGCTTCTCGGGGCTGCGGGTATCCTGACGGTGGCCATAGGCTTTGCTTCCCAGACCTCGGCCTCGAACATGATCAGCGGGCTTTTCCTGTTGGTGGAGCGCCCCTTTGAAATCGGTGATTTTATTGAAGTGGATGCCACCCTTGGGGAGGTCGTCGGCATTGATATGCTGAGTGTGAAACTGAGAACCACTGATAACCTGTATGTACGGATTCCCAATGAGACCCTGATCAAGACCCGGGTGGTGAACCGTTCCCGGTTTCCGATTCGCCGTCTCGACCTGACGGTGGGGATTGCCTACGCTGAAGATGTGGAGAAGGTCGAAGCACTGCTTCTGGAGCTGGCCGGGCGTAATCCGGCCTGCCTGGAGGAGCCGCGACCGTTTGTGCTGGTCACGTCATTCGGACCGTCCTCCGTTGACCTGCAGTTTTCGTTCTGGGTACCGAAAGAGCGGGTACTGGAAAGCCGCAGTAGCATGATGGTGGACATCAAGAAGACTCTGGACCGAAAAGGAATCGAGATTCCTTTTCCCCATACCAGTATTTATGCCGGAAGCCATTCCGCCCCCTTCCGGGTGGAACTGCTGCGACCGGAGAGAGCGACCCATAAGGAACTGCCGGATGCCGACGAAAACGGATAAACCCACAAAACCTGTCACGTACCCGACGCTTGAGGGCAGGATCAACCTTGGCTGGCGGGAGTGGGTGGCGTTGCCCGACCTGGATATTCCCCGTCTGAAGGTAAAGGTGGACACCGGGGCCCGCACGTCCTGTCTGCATACTTTCCGCGTTGAACCATACGATGGTGACGGTGAGCGGCGCGTGCGTTTCTGGGTGCACCCGGTCCAGAACAACCTTCACCACGTAGTGGAATGTGATGCGGCCGTACTGGATGAGCGCTCAGTATCGGATTCCGGTGGCCACCGGGAGCTGAGGCTGGTGATCGAGACCCGTCTGGTGATCGGTGATGCCGTATGGCCCATCGAAATGACATTGACCAACCGGGACTCCATGCGGTTCCGGATGTTGCTGGGGCGTACCGCCATGGCGAGGCGCTCCGTTATATATCCTGAAGCTTCCTATCTTGCCGGTGAACCGGCCCTAAGGACGATCAAATGAAGATAGCGATTCTGTCGCGTAACCGTCACCTGTACTCCACTCGTCGTCTGGTCGAGGAAGGCATCAATCGGGGGCATGAAGTGCGGGTTATCGACTGCCTTCACTGCTCCATGAACATCACATCGTCGAAACCCCAGATTCACTACCATGAAGAGGTGCTGGAGGATTTCGATGTGGCAATACCGCGGATTGGTGCCTCGGTCACCTTCTACGGCACGGCGGTCTTGCGGCAGTTCGAGATGATGGGGGTGTTTCCCGTCAACGAGTCTGTGGCTATTACCCGGTCCCGGGACAAGCTGCGCTCCTTGCAGTTGCTGGCCCGCAAGGGCGTGGGTATGCCGGTGACCGGGTTTGCCAACAAGCCGGACAACGTGCCCGAACTGCTGAAGATGGTGGGTGGCGCGCCGGTGGTGATCAAGCTGCTGCAGGGCACCCAGGGTATTGGCGTGGTGCTGGCGGAAACGCGCAAGGCCGCCGAAAGCGTGATTGAGGCCTTCATGGGCCTGAAGGCAGACATTCTGGTGCAGGAATTCATCAAGGAAGCCGGTGGTGCCGACATCCGCTGCTTTGTTATCGGTGATAAGGTCATTGCGGCGATGAAACGTCAGGGCGCGGACGGGGAGTTCCGTTCCAACCTGCATCGTGGCGGCACTGCCTCACTGATTCGCATCACGCCGGAAGAGCGCCGCACCGCGATCACGGCGGCCAAGGCCATGGGCTTGAATGTGGCAGGCGTGGACCTGTTGCGCTCCAGTCGTGGACCACTGGTGATGGAGGTCAATTCGTCACCGGGGCTGGAAGGCATCGAAAATGCCACTGGCAAGAACGTCGCGGGCATGATTGTTAACTGGATTGAGAAAAACCAGCAACCCTGGAAAACCCGCACCAAAGGGAGGGGGTGAGATGGCCAGAGCGCCATTTGTCATCGCCGGTACCGAGATCAAGGCTGGCACGCGTCAAACAGTGGAGGTGCCGGTCGCCAAGTTGTATACCCACACGCCGCTGCACATTCCGGTGGAGGTGATTCATGGTCGCCGGGACGGACCGGTGTTGATGGTCTGTGGCGCTATCCACGGGGATGAAATCAACGGCGTGGAAATTGTCCGTCGGGTGCTGACCAATTCGGTACTGCGACACCTGCGCGGCACCCTGCTGGCCGTGCCCATTGTTAATGTTTTCGGGTTCGTGCAGCGCACTCGCTACCTGCCGGACCGGCGGGATCTGAATCGGTGTTTCCCGGGCAGTGAGAGTGGTTCCCTGGGGGGGCGTATTGCCTATCTGTTGCGCACCCAGATCATGGAGCATGTCACTCATATCATCGACCTGCACACCGGGGCGATTCACCGGTTCAACCTGCCGCAGATTCGCGCCGAGCTGAAGAACCCGGAAACCATCCGCATGGCGGAAGCCTTCGGGGCACCGATCATTATCAACGCCAGCCTGCGGGAGGGCAGCTTGCGGGCCTACGCGGATTCTCTGGATATTCCGGTGGTGACCTATGAGGGGGGAGAGGCCCTGAGGTTTGATGATGTGGTGATCATCAGTGGCGTGAAAGGGGTCATGCGGGTGATGCGGGAATTGGAAATGGTGCCCGCCAAGAAAACCCCGAAAGCCCCCAGGAAGCGCTCCGAAACCGCTGCCAACTCCCTCTGGGTGCGGGCGGATATTGATGGCATCATGCGCCCCGTGGCCCACCTTGGCCAGAAAGTCCGCAAGGGGCAGAGACTGGCCATGGTGGCGGACCCATTCGGTGAAACCGAGGTGGCGGTGCTGTCGCCGGTGGCTGGTATCGTGATCTGCGTGAACAACCTGCCGCTGGTAAATGAAGGCGAGGCCATCTATCACATTGCCCGCTTTGACGAGCTGGGCGAGGCGGAAAAGGCCATGAACTATTTCCGCAGTACCTACGAGACAGAAGTGACCGAGGCGGTGGTGCCAGTCCACCCGTGGGACGAGCTGCAAAAGTAGGTACAATGGAGTAAGCAGGCAAGGAGAGATCAATGATCTGGGATCAGAGCTTTATTGAACTGGCGCCATTGCCCCGGGGGTTCCATCTGGTGACCAATGAAGTGTTGGCCCAGGCGCCGGATTTGCGAAACTGCGAAATGGGGCTGTTGCACCTGTTTATCCAGCACACCTCGGCATCATTGGCGATTAATGAAAATGCCGACCTGGATGTGCGCGGGGACCTGGAGCGGCATTTCAATGTCATGGTGCCGGAGCATGCGCCCCACTACAAACACACCACGGAAGGGCCGGACGACATGCCGGCCCATATCAAGAGTGTATTGATTGGTTCGTCACTGACCATTCCGGTGGCCAATGGTCACCTGGCCCTGGGAACCTGGCAGGGCATTTACCTGTGCGAGCACAGAGATCATGCCGGCGGACGGCGCATTGTGGCGACGCTTCAGGGGCGGTGGTAGTACCGGCCAGCTCAGGCCAGCTTACCCCTTGCCCGCTCCTGCCTCCAGTTCCATCAGCGCCTCATCAAGGTAATCGATCAACCGTTGCATGCCGGGCACGGTTTTGCGGCAGGCGACAATACCGAACTCCATCTGGTCAACGTAGCTGGTCACGGTGATATTCAACGCCACGCCGTTGGTCACGATGGAAACCGGATAGTGGCCCTGCAGCTCGGCGCCGTTCCAGTACAGCGGTTTCCGTGGCCCGGGCACGTTGGAAATGGTCACGTTGAAGGGCGGCCGCAGGGTCTGGCTCGACATCCCCAGCAACATGGGCAGGCCAATCGGCAGTGACATCAGGGTGGAGTACAGCATGATCTCTGATTGGGTCATGGACGCCACCAACTCCTTACCTTCCTTCATGGAACGCTGGATTTTCCGCAGGCGCTCGATCGGGTCCAGTTCGTTGGTGGCCAGGGACGCGATCACCAGCGACACGGCATTGCCGTAGTCATCGCTATCAGCGGGGCGTACCGACACCGGCACCAGCGCGGTGAGGGCCTGTTCCGGCAGAGCGTTATGCTCCAGCAGGTAGCGTCGCAGGGCGCTGGCGGTGATGGCCATGACAATATCGTTGAGGGTAGCGTCATATTGCTTCGCCAGGGTCTTGATGCGGGTCAGGCTATAGGCTTGCGCCACGAATCGGCGCGACTGGCTGATCCGTTGGTTGAGCATGGAGGCCGGGGCCTGGAACGGCGCCACTATGCCGTCCAGTTCGCCCCGGCGGATGCCGTCGTAGTACTTCTTGAGTCCCTTCAGGACTCCGGGAATGGCGCCGACCTGCGTTTGCACCTGCTCGGCCACCGCGCTCAGCGCGACCAGGGAACTCCCGCCCGCGGACTTGGCCTTGGCACGGCGCGGCATCGGATTGGCCCAGGGCGGCAGCATGCCCCGTTTTTCCGGGTCTTCCGAGAGTGAGTTCTGCAGGATTTTAACCGCCGCGCCACCGTCCGCCAGGGCATGGTGGAGCTTGAAGTAGATGGCAAAGCGATTCTTATCCACGCCCTCCATGATATGGGCCTCCCACAGGGGGCGGTCGCGGTGGGTGGGAGTGCTGTGCAGACTGGATACCAGGGCGAACATTTCCCGGTACCGGCCGGGCTTGGGCACCGAGTAATGGCGAATGTGGTATTCCAGGTCGATGTCGTCTTCCTCGACCCAGTGGGGCAGGCCGCCCCTTGACAGAGGCCAGTGGAGCTTCTGGTTGAAGGGATAGACCACGGGCGCGGTTGACAAGGTGAGCTGCTCGCGCAGCCAGTCCTGATCGGCGCCCTCCGGGTAGTTGTACAGATGCAGGCCACCCACATGCATGGGCATGTTGGAGCGCTCCGCGTAGAGAAATCCAGCGTCGTGGGAAGAAAGGCGTTTCATTGGCTTATCCTTGGTCAATTACTGCTCCTCGCGGTGCAGAAAAGTCACGATAACGTCGGCGAGTTCTTCCGCCTCGGTATCCAGCATGGCGTGGCAGCCACCGTGCACCTCATGGAGCTGGGCCCCGGGAATGCGCTTTTGGAGGTCGTGGGCGTGATGGGCCGCGATGATCAGGTCATTGGAGCCGGTAATGACCAGTGTAGGGGTTTTGATGCGTTTCAATCGGCGGCGGCTGTTAAACATCTGCAGGGCGAGGTATTGCCTCAATACGGTCGACTTAGGTGTCCGCTCGTTGTTCCTGCGCTGCAGGAACCCTTCGATGGCCGGTGTCGGGTTGGCCTTGACGTCGCGGGAAAACAGCATGTCCAGGAGGAACTCCTGGACGGTGCGGTCGCGCTGCAACAGAAAGCCGAACCAGGCCTGTTGCTGTTCCCTGCTCAAACCCCGGATGATGCCCGCCCTTGCCGTGGTGGACATCAGGATCAGGTGCCTTAGCCGTTCCGGATAGCACAGGGCGAGCTCCTGGGCCACCATGCCGCCCATGGAGACCCCCAGCACGTGCGCCCGCTCGATGCCAAGTGTATCCAGCACCGCGATGGCATCCCGAGCCAGTGTACCAAGGGTATAGAGGCCGGTGCTGTCGCCGGAGCGCCCGGTGCCGCGATGATCCATCAAAATCAGATGAAAATGAGGTGTCAGCCGGGATAGCAGGGACTCCGGCCACCAGGTCCGGTTGCCCTGCCACCCCATCAGCAGCAACAGGGGTGGACCCTCCCCGCGGGTTTCGTAGTGGATGCTGATATTGCCGTTGGATGCGAGTGGCATGTGCTCTCCATAGCGTTAAGTCGAATAAGTACTAGTGGATCAAGAGCACCACTGGGACAAAAGGTACCAATAGATCGGCAAATATGAATTTAGGGCGACTGTGCAAGCCTGTCCAAAATATAAGCATACTATATTTAATAACAACATTGCTCGCAATTAGATTGTGCAAAATATTAATGGCCGACTGCGGCAAGGCTCGCGAACTTACTCGATGTGGTACCGCCTTTCCGGACGCCCGACATTGCCGTAGGTGACTTCCGCGGTCAGCTCGCCGTTGCCGACCAGAAACTCCAGATAGCGACGAGCGGTAGTCCGGGAGGCGCCGATGGCATTGCCCAGTTCCTCGGCACTCCATTGCTGTCCGGATGACAGCACCTCACGGATCTTGTCCAGCGTGATACTGTCGATGCCCTTGGGCAGCCGTTCTTCGCGGGCCGGCTGGGTATCCTCGCCCGAACTCCGGGGCAGCAGGGCATCTACCTCTTTCTGTGCCAGCCGGACCAGGCCTGACAGGTGGCGAAGGTGGTCCCGGTATCGGCTGACGGCTTCCTCAAGACGTTCGAACACCAGTGGTTTGAGAATATAGTCGAACACCCCGCCGCGCAGAGCGCTTCTCAGGGTTTCTACCTCCTTGGCGGCCGTGATGAGAATGACGTCACTGCTGCTGTCTTTTGCCCGGAGTTCTCTGAGCAGTTCAAGCCCGTTCCCGTCGGGGAAATAGATGTCCAGCAGGATCAGGTGAGGCACCATCACGTCGATCAGGTCTCTTGCGTCTTCAAGGCTGTGGGCGATGCCACACAGTTCGACGTCGTCCAGGCGTTCGACGAATCGTCGCTGGATTTCCGCAATTTTCCGGTCATCTTCGACAATCAGAACGCGAATGGTGGTCAATGACAGTCCCTCCCTTTGCTGGTTTTGGGTAGGTAAAGAGTAAAGCGGGAACCTTTTCCAGGTAGGTCGTCTACGGTGACCGACCCGCCCCAGCGATTCAGGAACTGGCGTACCAGGTGCAGGCCATAGCCATGGGTATCACCTTGCTTTGTGCTCACGCCTTTCTCAAAAATCTTCTGGCGCGTGTCTTCGGGAATGCCCGGTCCCTGATCTTCCACCTCGAAAATCAGTTCGTGTCCGAGGTCCGTCATGGATAGCTGAACGAGTCCGCCATCCCCGGTCTGCTGACGGGTTGCTTCAAGGGCATTGTCGATCAGGTTGCCGAGCACGCTGACCAGTTGATCCCGCGGCATATCGGCGGGGATGTCCGTCATCCGGCTTTCCGGATCGATGTGAAGGCGCAGGCCCATTTCCCGTGCCCGGTTGTACTTGCCCAGAAGGCAACCGGCGATGACGGGGTCGGGCACCGCATCCAGTAACAGGTGAATCAGCGCCTGGTGGTCACTGACTTCGCTGCCAATCAGGTTGAGTGCGTCTTCATAGGCTTCGATCTGGATCAGGCCGGCAATGGTATGGAGTTTGTTCGAGTACTCATGGGTCTGGCTTCGTAAGGTGTCAGCGTATTGCTGTATCCGCGTTAGCTGCTGGCTGACCTGATCCACTTCGTCCCGAAGCCTGAAACTGGCGACCACGCCAATAATGTCCGCGCCCTGGCGGACCGGTAGCCGGTTCACGATCATCTGCCGGTTCCTCAGCCACACTTCCCGGTCAAAGTCCGGCGTGCCGGACTCAAGCACCGAAAGCAGGTCACTCTCGGGCAGGACGTCGAGAATGGGGCGGCCTGCCAGAGGTGTGTGCGGGTCCAATCCAAGGGTTTCCAGGGCGGTTCGATTCACGGTGGTGATGATGCCCTCGCGATTGATGGCGATGATGCCTTCCCGGACCGACTGGAGGGTGGCGTCCCGCTCCTGGAACAGGCGTGCGATTTCCTCCGGCTCCAGCCCGAATATGGCACGTTTGAAGCGACCGGCAATCACGATGGCAATCACTATGCTGATCAGCAGCGCCAGGCCAACAACGCTGTAAAGCACGATGCTGTAACGTTCAATGGTTGCGTTCACCTGATCGACGCCATAGCCGACGGAAACAATGCCGATAATCTCGCCGCTATCCGGTTCCATCACCGGTGCCTTGCCACGCATGGATTCGCCCAGGCTACCTTCGGCCCTTGCAATGTAGGACTCACCATTGACCAGGGCGCGCCGGCCATCGTCACCGTCGTCGTCTGCCATGGAGTGGCCAATCCGGTCGGCGGAAGGGTGGGCAAGGCGGATGGCCTGGTGGTCACCGATCACAATGAACAGGGCTTCGTTGGTGTGTGCCAGGCGTCTGGCCAACAGGTTGAGGGCCCCGATATCACGCTGGTGGATGCCCTCTATCACCGAGGGCGCGGCAGCAACGGTTTTGGCAACCATCAGCGCCCGCTGTCCGATCTCGTCAAACAGGGAGTCACTGAGGTAATAGCCGGCGAATACGCCGATCAGTGTGGTTTGCAGGGCACTGACTAACCCGAGCGAAAGGATCATTCGGGTTTTAAGTTTGGTTTTTCGGAACACGTTATCAGCAGCAATTGGTTTGTTGTCATTATTCCCTTCAGGGTAAATCACAAGTTTTGCGATTACCCGTAAATTTTATGAACTTAACGCCCATTAATTTCTTTAAAGGCTTTACGCCCAGAAACTTCTGGCGGCGTTGATTGCCCTCTAGTCTGTTTTTGCGAGTCTCCTTCCAGCGGCATCCAGCAATGAGATCCGCCCTGGAAGAGACCATAAAAACAAGAGTGAGGTGACAATCATGACTATCAAACGAACACTTTCCCTGGTGGCAGCCGCCACCTTCAGCATGTCCGCGTTGGCCTGGCAGCCTTCCGGTAAGGTCGAGTGTATTGCTCCTTCCGATCCGGGCGGTGGCTGGGACTTTACCTGCCGCAGTGCCGGCAATGTCCTGAGGGAGCTCGGCCTGATTGATGGCACGGTACAGACCGTGAACATGGCTGGCGCCGGTGGCGGGGTTGCCTTCGCCCACACCGTCAGCAAGCGGGCCGAGGACGACAAGCTTATTGTGGCCGCATCGACAGCCACCACCACACGCCTGGCCCAGAAGCAGTTCCCCGGTCTTGACGCAGATATGGTGAATTGGGTTGGGGCGTTGGGGGCCGACTACGGCGTGATTGCCGTGGGCAGCAATTCCAAATACCAGAACCTGAACCAGCTTCTGGATGCCGTCAAGGCGAATCCCAAGTCGGTGAAATTCGCGGGCGGCAGTGCCCGGGGCGGATGGGATCATCTCAAGGTTCTGATCACGGCAAAGGCCGCCGGTGCTGAACAGCTCCCGGCGATTCCCTACCTTTCCTACAACAACGGCGGCGAAGCCATGACCCAGGTGGTCGGCGGCCAGGTTGATGCCTTTACCGGTGACCTCTCAGAAATCACCGGCTTTATGGAATCCGGCGATCTCCGCGTGCTGGCGGTACTGTCGGATGAGCGTGTGCCGGGCGACTTTGCAGAGATTCCGACGGCAAAGGAGCAGGGCATTGATGCGGTCGGTCCGAACTGGCGCGGTTTCTACATGCCGAAGGACGCCTCCGAAGAATCCAAGACCTACTGGGCCAATACGGTCGATACCCTTTACGCCAGCAAGGAATGGAAAAAGGTTATGAAGGCCAATGGCCTGATTCCCTTCCACCCGCCGGCGGGTGAATTTGACAGCTTTGTTCGGCAACAGGTGCAGGACATCGAAACTCTGTCTCGTGAGATAGGACTGCTCAAATGACTGGCTTCGGTGATCGACTTCTTGGTCTTGGCCTTATGGTGCTGGCTGTGGCCTACGGTTGGGTGGCCCAGCAGTGGCCGGAACCGTTTGGTGGCGCCGAAACCGTGGGGCCGGAAACCTTTCCCACCATCCTGGCGGTTGTTCTGGTGGCCGGTGGTATCTACCTGATGATCAGGCCGGATCCCGACGCCCAGTGGCCGCTGGGTAAGTCTGCACTGGAGCTTGTGGTGTCCCTGCTGGTTCTGGTGGTGTACGCCATGCTGCTTGAGCCCCTGGGGTTTGTCATCTCGACAACCCTGGCTGTGGGCGCGCTGAGCTGGCGCATGGGCGCTAATCCCCGAAGTGCATTTGTGACGGGGCTGATCAGTGCCGTAGTGGTGTTTGTATTGTTCAACTACGGCTTGTCACTGAACCTGCCCGCTGGCCTTCTGGAGGTGAACTGATGGAAACGCTCAGTTTTCTGATGGACGGCTTTGCGGTGGCACTGACGCCGTACAATCTGATGTTTGCCCTGCTTGGTGCCTTTGCCGGTACCCTGATCGGTTGTATGCCGGGCCTCGGTCCCGCCAATGGCGTGGCCATTCTTATCCCTCTGGCATTTACCCTGGGTCTGCCGCCGGAAACGGCCATGATTCTGCTCACCTCGGTCTACGCGGGGGCCATGTATGGCGGCCGCATATCCTCCATCCTGCTCAATATCCCCGGTGACGAGCCGGCGATGATGACCTGTCTTGATGGCTACCCGATGGCCCGCAAGGGCAGGGCGGCGGATGCGCTGGCGATCTCTGCCATAGCGTCATTCTCTGGCGGTCTGATCGGGACGGTGGGTCTGATCATGCTGGCTCCGGTGCTGGCGAAGTTTGCCCTCAGCTTCGGACCGGCGGAATACTTCGCGCTGTTCCTGCTGGCGTTTGCAACGCTTGGTGGTATTACCGGTAAGAACCCGATGAAAACCGTGATTGCCGCCACCCTGGGGATCATGATTTCCACTGTGGGGATCGATATCTCCACCGGCACCCAGCGCTACACCTTTGGCGTGCTGGAGCTGTATGAAGGGATCGACTTCATTCTCGCCATTGTGGGTCTGTTTGCTATCTCGGAGTTGTTGTTCTTCGTCGAGTCACGTATGGGCCGTGGGCGCGAGAAGGTGAGTGTGGGCAAGCTGACCCTCGGCTTCCGGGAACTGGTCAGCACCATTCCTACCCAGTTGCGTGGTGGTGTGCTCGGGTTTATTTCCGGGGTCTTGCCGGGGGCGGGCGCGTCTCTGGGCAGCTTCATCAGTTACACGCTGGAGAAGCAGATTCTGGGCAAGAAGGGCAAGTTCGGTGAAGGCGATATCCGCGGTGTGGTTGCGCCTGAAGCGGGTAACAACGGTGCTTCATCGGGTGCGCTGGTGCCCATGTTGACCCTGGGTGTACCTGGCAGTGGCACGACAGCGGTCCTGCTGGCGATGTTGATTTCACTGAACATCACGCCTGGCCCCCTCATGTTTACCCAGAACGCCGATATTGTCTGGGGCGTCATTGCAGCCCTTCTCATCGGGAATGTGTTGTTGCTGCTGCTGAACATTCCTCTGGTCGGGCTCTTTGTACGGCTGCTGTCGGTTCCCCCCATGTACCTGTTGCCGATCGTGACCATGGTTGCCTTCGTGGGCATTTACTCCATCAGCAACAGTACCTTCGATCTGTATTTCATGGTGGCGTTTGGTGTTGCCGGTTATTTCCTGCGCAAGCTGGAAATCCCGGTGGTGCCCATCATTCTCGGTCTGTTGCTGGGACCGGAGATGGAAAAGAACCTCGGGCATGCCCTTGTGCTGTCAGATGGTGACTGGAGCATTCTTTGGGCCAGCACTCTGGCCAAAAGCTTCTGGCTGGTCGCCGGGCTGAGCCTGGTGCTGCCGTACCTGGTTGGCCCCCTGCTGCGTCGCCGCATGAACGCTGCCATGCAGGAAAGCCCGGTCAGTGACTGACCGGGCTCCAGTGTGTTCCCGCCAGACTGGTGTCTGGCCTGAAAAGCAATAAATACAATTCAATAAGGAAGGATGTAATGAGAAAACAAAAAAGATTGGTTTCATGTATTGCGTTGGTGGTTTGTGGTTTCTCCGCTTCAGGTGCGTATGCCCAGACGGCGGGCTCGAAGCTTGTTGCGGATGCGCCAGTGTCGAATGTTTCTGCTGACGTGTATGGCCAGTTGAACTATGGCGTGCTGGTCGGGGATAGCGGCGACGGCAGTGAGCACTTCATCGTCGATAACGACAACAGCGGGAGCCGGATCGGCGCCAAGCTGAAAGGCGACCTTAACGATACCGACCTGGTGATCGGTGCCCACGTGGAGCTGGAGTATCAGCAGAATCCCTCAAATCAGGTGACTCTCGAAGAGCGCTCGATCAGCGGCGAATTCAATGAGCGTCAGCTGAACCTGTTTGTCTCCGGTGGGTTTGGCAAATTATCACTCGGTCAGGGTGATGGGGCCGCGAACGGCAACATCGAAAGGGATCTGTCGGGTACCAAGGTTATTTCGTGGACCAACCCTGCGCTGGTTGGTGGCGGGTTGGACTTTCTGGATGATGCCACCGATACGCGGGTCCGGCTGGGGGCTGCCACGAGCGATCAGGATTTCGAGAGCCGATACAGTCGTGTGAAGTACGATCTGCCAGCCCTGGTCGGGCTGCAGCCTTCGATAAGCCAGGGCATCAAGGGTGGTGATGATGTTTCAGAGATCGGGGTGCGCTTCTCTGGCCGGTTCGGGGGCAAGATCTCCGGTGCTCTCGGTTATTCAGTCAAGGACAGTGGCGGGCAAACCGGGGATGTTGAAACCCTTGGCGGTTCGTTGTCGTGGTTGCACGACAGCGGTATCAACCTGACGGGCGCCTACTCAACCAGCAGTGATGATGACTCTGCTAATCCGGATTCTGATTTCTACCTGGCGAAGTTGGGATACATAATGGGCAGACATGCCGTCGACATTCATTATATGGAAACAGAAGACCGCGTTGAAAAGGGCGACTCGGCGGAAACCGTCGGGGTAGGTTATGTCTTTACCCCAATCAAATGGTTTGAGGCTTATGCCGGTTACAACAATCATTCCCTGGATCGTGCCGGTGCTGACTTTGACGATGTGGACACCGTTCTGGTCGGGGGACGGCTGAAGTTCTGATTTGCGCCTCTTTGTTGTTGTCCCTGGGTGGTTGAGCCCAGATTTGCCGCACCGGGGCACGGTGCGGCTTTTTTGGTTCTGGTGGGGCGTCAGAGGTTGGCTTCGGCGTACTCCGCCAGAACCGACCTCGGTACCCCCTGGAGATGGATGTGGCCGCCATGGCGGAAGCCCTTGAAGCGTTCCGTCATGTAGGTCAGGCCGGAACTCAGGGCGCTGAGATAGGGGGTATCTATCTGCGCCAGGTTACCCAGGCAGATCACCTTGGAGCCGTTGCCGGCGCGGGTGATGATGGTCTTGATCTGATGCGGCGTCAGGTTCTGGGACTCGTCAATAATGATCAGACTGTGCTGGAAACTGCGCCCGCGGATGTAGTTCATGGATTTGAAGTGCAGCGGCACCTTGCTGAGGATGTAGTCGACGCTGGCGGTCATGTTTTCGTCGTCTTCATGGAGCGCTTCCAGGTTATCGACGATGGCGCCCAGCCAGGGCTCCATTTTCTCTGCTTCGGTACCGGGCAGGAAGCCGATGTCTTCATCCAGCCCCTGGATGCTTCGGGTGGCGATGATGCGCTTATACAGTTTGCTGGCGACGGTCATCTCAATGCAGGCGGCCAGTGCCAGGATGGTCTTGCCGGACCCTGCCGAGCCGGTGAGGTTCACCAGGTGAATGTCCGGGTCCAGCAGCAGGTTCAGGGCCAGAGCCTGGTAAATGTCCCGGGGGACCAGGCCCCAGACTTCCTCGTTCATCAGATCGTGTTGATGCAGATCCTGCATGACCAGTTGATCATCGGACAGGTCCACCACCTTGCCAACGAATCCCTGTTCGTCCACCACGAATTCGTTAACGTTGAGCCTGGCCAGTTCACCTTCGCGCTTGAGGATATGCTCGGTGATGCCTTCGCGCTGAATGGTTTCCACCTTGGCGATATTGTCCCAGAAGGAATTGGGGAATTGCTTGTAGCCTTTGGGCAGCAGGTCGATGTCATCCAGCAGCATGTCGTTGTGGTAATCCTGGGCTTCCACACCGAAACCGCGGGCTTTCAGCCGCATGTTGATGTCTTTGCTGACCAGGATGATGTCACGGGATTTGTGCTGGTCCTGCAGCGCCGCCAGAGTGTTGATGATCTTGTTGTCGTTGAGGTGTTCCGGCAGGGAATGATTGCCGTGGTTCTCGGTACTCATCAGGATCGACAGGGTGCCAAGGGGCTCGGCCTTCTTTGCCCTTACAATGGGAACGCCTTTCTCAATGTCCTTCGGGCTGGCATCACCCAGCAGTTTGTCGATGTTGCGGATGGCCTGGCGACAATCGGCGGCTACGGTCTGTTTGCCGGACTTGAGGCTGTCGAGTTCTTCAAGGACCGTCATCGGAAGGATGACATCGTGTTCTTCAAAATTGAGGAGGGCGTTCGGGTCGTGAATCAGGACGTTGGTGTCGAGGACATACATCTTTCGGCGAGCTTGCGATGCTCCTGGCATAAGGCGCGTTACCTCTCTGGTGGCTCAGTCGTTTCAGGCACAGCGGCTGGTGAGTTCTTTGTCTGAAATCAGTTTTAGCATGTCGTAAGTGGTGATGATACCGGTGATCTTGTCGTCTTTTGTAACGAAGATCCGGTGCAAGTGTTCACGCATCATGATATCGGCGATATCGCGCACCGGGGTCTGTTCATCAACGGAAAGGACGCTCGGCGTCATGATATCCCGCACTTCGACGGGGACCTTGCCCATCTCCTCGAAGATGGCCATGCGGAGACGGCGGGCTTCCCGCTCCTCTTCCGGGGTCAGCCGGGCGTCGTTGTCATTGCGGTTGGCGTTCCAGCGAAATTCGGTGATGTCTTTCAGGGTGGCGATACCGACAATGTCACCGTGTTCATCGGTGACCGGACTTCCAGTGATTTCGTTGTCGGTGAGGAAGCGGGCCAGCCTCTCCATCGTCCATGATTGTGGTACGGCCTTGATGCTTGGGGTCATGATCTCGTAAGCGAGAACAGTCATTTACCGGGTCCTGTTCTGTTGAAGGGTCCTTTTCACCAGAGCTTAGCTTGTCCCGTGCAGCTAGTCATCCCCCGATTGTAACGGCGGCGCCACATTGATGAGTTTTCCTTCATTGTCATACACCAGTGTGTGACCCTGGTAGCGCTCCCGACGGCTGACCCGCTCCAGTTGCTCCATGGATCTTACCGGAATGTCCACCAGCAAGGTATTGACCAGCCAGCCGGGTATCGCGCCATTGGGTTCGGTGTGCTGGATCCAGACCATACGGGTCTTGTCGCCTTCGGGAATAAAACGATACAGCGTATCAGAGCGATCCACCCGGACGAGGCCATCGACCTCCTCGCGGCGATCAGGGACAGCGTTGAGGTCCATCACCACCTCGCCAGTGGACTGTTCGCCATGGGTGCGGATGCGCAGCACGTAGTCCCGGTCGGTCACCGGCCAGGGCATGTCGTTCACCGAGTAGGCGTACCGGTCGAGGAAGTTGCCGTCACCAAAGGCATGGGATTTGGTGCAATTGTGAACCCACTCAACGCAGGACTCCGGATTGACCATCACCGCCATCAGGTTTCCCATGGAGGTATCCATCAGTGCTTCGGCCTTGAACGCCTGGAAGCTGGAATCTTCCTGATCGATGGTGTAGACCTTGATGTTGTCGGTTTCCTTGCGCAGGGTCCAGCCATCGGCATTTTCAGCGGGTAATGCAGCCTGGACAAGCGCCGGGAAGATGGCGGAGCAGACCAGGATGGCCGTCAGAATGCTGAATGCGGGCTTGCCGTGGGCGCTCGGGTTACGCATAGAGTACACTTCCTTGGTTGTAGTGCCAGGAGTCTATCACGCACATTTATGGGGGCGTGGCGTCGAATCCAGGGATTGTGAACTGGGTATCTGCCTTTACATCCACACACTGAATCTGGCCCGAATTGACGATGACGATAAAGCAGCTGATCGATACCAGGGGAAGGGTGCAAACCGGCGTGTTTTCAAGTCCCGTGGAAACGATCAATTACCTGGATTATGACTTGCGAACGGTGATGGACCGACCTCGCTCCCGGCTGGCCCGGAAATGGCGATTCAATCAGTTCCAGTTTGTCAGTGTCATGTCGGAACACTGGGTATTTGGTCTGGCCATTGTTGACCTGAAACTGGTGAGCAACGGATTTTTTTACCTTTATGATTTTGCTTCCGGAGAGATGCTGGAACAGACCTTCCTGCAGCCGCTGGGCATGGGCACTGTGATTGAACCGCGTCCGGAGGACGGTGTGGCCAGTTTCCGCAGCAAGCAGGCGAACCTGAGGATTATTCCGGGCCCGGAAGGTCGCAGCATCAGTGTTACGGCGGGTGACACTGTTCGTGCGATGTTTGCACTCCATGAAGACCGGGATCCCCTGAGATTGTCCTGTCCTGCGGGATACAGTGGCTGGGTATTTACCCGTAAGTCTGCGGGCTTGCCGGTCACCGGTGAAATTCGCTGGGGAGACCGGGTCTGGCGCTGTGATGACCATACCCGGGGTTCAATCGACTGGAGTTGCGGTTTCATGCGCCGTGAAACCGCCTGGAACTGGGCGTGCCTGGCCGGCCAGCTGGCAGATGGCACCTCCGTAGGCCTGAACCTCGCGACCGGGGTGAACGAATCGGGGTTGACCGAGAATGCCCTATGGCTCAACGGTCGCTGCATCAAGCTTGATCTGGCCAGGTTCGAGTTTGATCGCTACGACCAGGGCGCACCCTGGCGGGTCACCACCAGCGATGGCCGGGTGGATCTCCGCTTTGTGCCGTCGGGCGTTCGCAAGGAACGGCTGAATGCACTGGTGCTGGCGTCCAACTTCCGCCAATACGCGGGGACGTTTGAAGGCTTTGTGGTGGATGATGAAGACAAAACAATCCCCATAGCAGGGCTACGGGGATTGATGGAAGATCATTTCGCCCGCTGGTAGCTGCGGGCGTGTTGCGAATGATCTGGAGAGTGATCTGGAAAGTGATTTAAAGCGCGATCAGCTTTCCGGCAGAGTGACGTTCAGTTCCAGTACCGAACAACTGTCGTTGCGGTCCACTTCCACCTGGACCATATCGTCACTGATCTGCACATACTTGCGAATAACCGCCAGCAGTTCCTGCTGCAACTGGGGCAGGTAGTCCGGTTGTTCGCGTTGCCCCCTTTCGTGGGCAACAATGATCTGCAGGCGCTCTTTGGCAACGTTGGCGGTACTGTTGCTTTTCTTACTTCTGAAATAATCGAGGAAACTCATCCCTTAGCCCCCCTTGAACATCCGTGAGAAGAAGCCCTTTTTCTGGGCAGACATAAAGCGGTGTTCCCGCTCCTCGCCCAGCAGCCGGCCCACGGCGTCGTCATAGGCCTGGCCTGCGTCGCTGTCTTCTTCAAGGATGACGGGCAGACCCTGGTTGGACGCGTTCAGCACAATCTGGCTTTCCGGGATGACGCCCAGCAGCGGGATAGCAAGAATCTCTTCCACGTCTGCTACCGACAGCATTTCGCCCCTTTCCACCCGGGACGGGTTGTAACGGGTCAGCAGCAGGTGCTCCTTGACCGGGTCCTGGCCCATCTCGGCGCGGCGGGACTTGCTCTGCAGGATGCCCAGGATACGGTCGGAATCCCGCACCGAGGACACTTCCGGGTTGGTGACCACAACGGCTTCATCCGCGTAGTACAGCGCCATCAGTGCACCGTGTTCGATACCGGCCGGGGAATCGCAGACAATGTAGTCAAAGGTCTCCGACAGTTCGTTAATGACTTTTTCAACGCCTTCCCGGGTCAGGGCTTCTTTTTCCCGGGTTTGCGAGGCCGGCAGGATGTACAGACTTTGAACGCGCTTGTCGCGGATGAGTGCCTGGTTCAGCGATGCCTCGCCCTGGATGACGTTGACAAAGTCATACACCACCCGGCGTTCGCAGTTCATGATGAGATCGAGGTTGCGCAGGCCCACGTCAAAATCAATGACCACGGTCTTGTGGCCGCGTTTGGCCAGACCGGTACTGATTGAGGCGCTGGTGGTGGTTTTGCCTACGCCACCTTTTCCTGAGGTAACGACAATGATTCTAGCCAAGGTTACATTCCTGTTTCACGGTGGATTCGTCATTTATGCCGAATAAATCGGTCGTTATAGTCTTGTCAGGCCTTTTCCAGTGGCGTCACCACCAGCAGGTCGTCCCTGAGCTGGATCTGAACAGCGGTTTTCCAGCCGTGGTCCTGAAGATCCTCAGAGATTTTATAGTGTCCGGCGATGGACACAAGCTCCGCTTCCAGTGACTGGCAGAAAACCCGGGCGGATGGCGCACCGTGTATGCCAGCAAGGGCGCGACCACGCAACGGACCGTAGACGTGGATATTACCTGCCGCCAGTACTTCCGCGCCAGCCTGAACCGGGGCCAGAATGATCAGATCGCCTTCGGGGGCATACACCTGCTGGCCGGAACGCACCGGCTGATTGATGATGCGGGCCGGTGCGGGTTCGGCTGGCGCCTCTGTTGCCGGGACGGCTTCCGCTGCGGTGACCTGTGCCGGCTCGTTGGCGGCCGTGGCATTCTGATCGGACGGGCTGACGTCACGGTCACGCTGACTGCCACCGGGCAGCAGGGCCAGTGCAGCTCCCCGGGCCAGTCTGCGCTGGTCGTCGTTGCCGCCGCGAACACCGATAACGTGGATATTATGGCGGCGGCAGGTGCCGATAATCTTGAAGAAATCCAGCTCGCTGCTCAGACCTTCGTACTTCTCCAGGCTGATGATCAGCGGGATGTCCTTGAAGAACCCGGGAGCCTGACTGATCTTGTCCCGCAGGGTGTCCTCGAATTCGTCATTATCGAAGTAATAAAGCTCCAGGGCCGTCATGGACACGCTGGCGCTTTTCAGTTGAAAGCAGTGTTGTACCCCTGAGGTGGCGGTATCGCTCATGAAAGGCTCTCTTCCTTGGGATCGTTCCGGGTGTCGGCAGGGCGGGCGCGAAGTGGCTCGCCTTCAAAGCGGATGCCGGACCAGCCGGTGCTGATGAACTGACGAATGTTACCATGGCTGCCGCCTGCGGGATCATTCAATACCTGTTGGTAATGTTGTGCGAACAACTGCAGGGTATCGGCTTCGTTGAGGCTGCAGTACTGACCCAGTGCAAATACCCTGCAGGAGCCTGCATTCTCGCCGGCGGCGTTGAGCAGTGGGCCGTTGTGGAACCCGGTCGGCTGATACTCGAAATGGCGGTCAATCAACGCCAGGGTATCGTCAAAGTCGGCATGGCCAGCTTTCAGGGACGCCAGATGAATCCGCACTGATTCATTGATGTTCATTATTTATGGTCCTGTTTGGGACCCTTCTGGTAACGGGATTTCCATTCTTCATAGGGCATGCCGTAAATAACCTCGCGGGCGTCCGGATCGGACAGCTCATAGCCCCGTTCGGCGGCCTCTGCACGATACCACTTGGACAGGCAGTTACGACAGAATCCGGCCAGGTTCATCAGGTCCAGGTTCTGGACCTCGGTGTGATCACGCAGGTGTTGTACCAGGCGCCGGAATGCTGCGGCTTCGATTTCGGTTTGTGATTGCTCGGGAATGGGGTTTGTCATGATTGCTCACCTGTTGGGCTGTAGAGTGCCTGAAGAGTTCCTGACATTCTCTGTATGTTAGCTTAAGATACAAGGCTGTATATATGTACAGATTGTCGACCCGAGTTGTTACCCGATGTCCCAGCGCAAGATCATACATGTGGATTGCGACTGCTTTTATGCCGCCGTGGAGATGCGGGACGATCCCTCGTTAAGGGAGGTTCCCCTCGCCGTGGGCGGAGAAGGCGGTCGGGGTGTGGTGTCCACCTGCAATTACCGCGCCCGGGCGTTCGGGGTGCGGTCTGCCATGCCGGGCGGGGAGGCCCGCCGCCTGTGCCCGGGACTGGTGACAGTGCCGCCGGACATCGCGCGATACCGCGCCGTGTCGCAACAGGTCATGGCCATCCTGCGTGAGCTGACCGACCTGGTGGAGCCGCTCTCCCTGGACGAGGCGTTCCTGGACGTCAGTGATGTCACCGATCACAAGGGCAGTGCCACGTTAATGGCGCAGTACCTTCGCCAGCGTGTGCGGGACGAGGTGGGCATCACCATTTCCGCTGGCGTGGCGCCCAATAAGTTTCTCGCAAAAATCGCCAGTGACTGGCAGAAGCCGGATGGCCTGTTCGTGATTCGCCCCCGGGACGTTGAAGGTTTTGTCGCCGAATTGCCGGTGGAAAAACTGTTCGGGGTGGGGCAGGTCACTGCCGGCAAGCTTCGAGCCCTTGATGTGACCACCTGTGGCGACTTGCAGGCGATCGGCGCCGATGTGTTAATCGACCGGTTCGGCAAGCAGGGCTACCGGTTGCACGAGATGGCGTTTGGCCGTGATGAGCGCCCGGTGGTGGTGTCCCGCATCGCCAAGTCACTGAGCGTGGAGCGAACCTTTTCCCAGGATCTGCCCGACAAGACCGCCTGTGAGTCAGTCATGGCCTCGCTGGTGGCCGACCTGAACCTGCGGCTGAACCGCAAGGCCCGCGACAAACCGATTCACAAGCTGTTTATCAAGATTCGCTACAGCGACTTTTCGACCCATACCCTGGAGCGGGTCCGGGAACAAATACGGGAACCCGTAGTGGAAGATTTTGGCGCGCTACTGGATGAATTGGTCACGGACAGTTCGCGTCCGGTTCGGCTTATGGGGCTGGGTGTGCGCTTCCGGAACGACGACTCGCCCGTCACGCAGTTGCGACTGTTCGAATAAAGGCCGGCTCAGGTGGCAAACAGGGCCCAGACCGGCGCGGTCAAACCGTAGACCGCGAGGCTGCCCAGGCATCCGCCGATCAGTGCTCCGGCGGCGACATCGCTGGGGTAGTGCAGGCCCAGGACGACCCGCGAGGCAGCCACACTCAGTGTGAAGGGGAGCAGCGGCCAGAACAGACCCGGCGCCAGCAGCGCAAGCATGGTGGTAAAGCAGACAGCGTGCAGGGTGTGGCCGGACGGAAAGCTGTAGCGGTCCAGCGGCGGCGTGCCGCAATTGATATTCGGGAATGAGATAAACGGTCGCTCACGGATCAGCCAGCGTTTGAGCAGCTTGTAGGTCACCGTGCAGGTGAGTCCGGTGGCGACCATCAGCAGGGCCAGTGCCAGGCCATCGTCGGGCCGGATCACCGGCATGGCGAGAATCAGCGCATACCACAGCCAGCCGTCACCCAGGCGACTGACCAGTTGAAAATAGCCGTGTACCGGCCGGAAGCGCAGGCTGCGGTTAATCGCCTGGCACAAGGCGTATTCCCGCTGGTCCACCAGATTAAAGAAGCGAGATGCTTTGGTTGTTGACGGCATGGTAGTTGGCCTTTGTTGGCTGATTGAATACCAGCTGTTCAAACTGCTCGATCTGGCTGGCCCAGTTCAATTCCAGGGCGTCCAGGCGTGCCTGGGCGCGGATTCGGTTCAGCAGCGTGGGTTGGTCGGCGAGGCGCAGGGCATTGTCCACGAAGCTCTCATCGTCGTTCAGCGGCGCCTTCATGCCGTTTTCTTCCTGGCGAATGTGCTCGCTGGCGGCGGCATCGTCGAAGGCCACCACACCGAGGCCACTGGCCATGGCCTCGGTTACCACGTTGCCGAAAGTGTCGGTTTTGCTCGGGAACAGGAAAATATCCCCGGAGGCATAGTGGCGCGCCAGGTCATCCCCCCGCCGGGTGCCACAGACGATGTAATCCGGGTGTCGTTCCACCAGCTGTTTGCGCAGCGGACCATCGCCCACCAGGATGAACCGGGTCTGGGGGTGCAGTCCCCGAAGGCGTTCAAAACAGGCGACGGCCATCTGCAGGTTTTTCTCGGAGGCCAGCCGGCCGACATAGAGCACGGCCCGGTCAGTGTCTTTCAGGCCCCACTGTTGACGCAGTGCCTCGTCTCGTTTGTGTGGGCTGAAGCGGTGGCAGTCCACGCCCCGGCTCCAGAGTCCCGTCGGGACGATGCCCATATCCCCCACCGTGCGCTGCATTTTCCGGGTGGGCACCAGGGTGATGGCGGTGCGATTGTGAAACCAGCGTCCATAGGCACAGAGCAGCTTTTCCAGGAACCCTGCACCGTAATATCGGCTGTAGGAATGGAAATTGGTGTGAAAGCCGGAGCTGACCGGTATGCCCAGACGTCTGGCGGCGGTGACGGCTGCCAGCCCCAGCGGTCCCTGGGTGGCTACGTAAACCGCGTCCGGACGCTGCACTTTCCAGAGTTTTGTCAGCGAGCGGGCTCCGGCCAGTCCAAAGCGAAGATCCGGATAGCCGGGCAGGGGCAGGCCCGTCACCACGTGTTCGGCGGAAAACAGCTGATCTCCGGCGCGGTCCACCGGTCCTTTGACTTCATGCTGCTGGCGGGGGCGTACCACGGCTACCCGGTGCCCGCGCTGCAGCAAGCCCTGGCACAAGTGCCTCAAGGTGTTCGCCACACCATTGATTTCCGGAGGAAAGGTTTCGGAAACGATGGTAATGTGACGGCTGCGCTTGATGGCCTGCGATGAATTGGTCACGGTGCGTCCTGTGTTTCCCTGAATCATGTTTCCACTATGGGAAGTCGCTGTGACAGTTATGCGACAGCCCCGTGACAATCTGTTTACCTTTTGACCAGACGAACCGGAGAAACTATGCAGACGCGCAAGCTCGGCACCACCGATATCGATGTCAGCCTGATTTGCCTCGGCACCATGACCTGGGGCGAGCAGAACACGGAACAGGAAGCGTTTGAGCAACTGGACCTGGCCGTTTCCGAAGGTATTAACTTTATTGATGCGGCAGAAATGTACCCGGTGCCGCCTCGAATTGAGACCCAGGGGCGGACCGAGCAGTATCTCGGCAACTGGCTGGCTCGCCGTGGTCGTCGGGATGACCTGGTGATTGCGTCCAAGGTGGCGGGGCCAGGGAATGGCCTGAGTTATCTGCGGGACGGGCCCCGGCTGACCCGCGATCACATCCGCCAGGCCTGTGATGACAGTCTGAAGCGTCTGCAGACCGACTACATTGATTTGTACCAGGTGCACTGGCCGGACCGGCATACCAACTTTTTCGGCAAGCTGGGTTATGTCCATAACCCGGAGGAGCAGTCGACACCGATTGAGGAAACCCTTTCGACTCTCGACGAGTTGGTGAAAGAGGGCAAGATTCGCCACATCGGACTGTCCAATGAAACGCCCTGGGGAGCCATGGAGTACCTGAGGCTTTCCCGGGAAAAGGGCTGGCCAAGGGCTGTGAGTATCCAGAATCCCTACAACCTGCTGAACCGCTCCTACGAAGTGGGGATGGCGGAAGTGTCACACCGGGAGCAGGCCGGGCTTCTGGCCTATTCGCCGCTGGCGTTTGGCATGTTGTCCGGCAAGTATCTGGATGGACAGCGCCCGCCGAAGGCCCGTCTGACCCTGTTTGAGCGTTTCAGCCGGTACTCCGGCGGCCGTGGCGAGGCGGCGACCCGTGCCTATGCGGATCTGGCCGGGAAACATGGTCTGTCACCGGTGCAGCTGGCCCTGGCCTGGGTGAACAGCCGTGACTTTGTTACCAGCAATATCATCGGCGCTACCACCATGGAGCAGTTGAGGGAGAACATCGGATCGGCCCAGATTACGTTGGACAGTGAGGTGATTGAAGCCATCGAGGCCATTCACCAGGAGTTCACCTACCCCTGTCCCTGAGTGAGCCACCCTGACGTCTTTCCCGGAAGAGTGTCAGGGTGCAGTTCTGCCGCCAGGGTGTAATGAAACCAAGGAAGATAATTTATTGACATAAACGGTTTCATTTGGTGACAAAAAATCGACTATTTTGTGTGCAGATTCACATCTTTTTGGCCTCGAATCGTTAGACTTTAGCCTTATACGAACGTAGACTGCTGCTCTAATAAAAAAGGTCGTCAGAAGTATCATGATTATCCGCATTTTTGTAGCGCTGTTAGCCCTCAATATGATTGCATTCGTCGTTCGTGCCGAGGCGGACGAGCGAGTCATCGCCGATGAAAACGTTTCCGAGGATGTTTACGAACTCCAGGAACGGATGGCGGGTGATTTCGAGCGTGATGATTCCGAGGACGCACTGACGGAAATCGGTTCCCGCCTGTTAAGTCTCAGCCTGTATCGTTCCGGGGCCGGCGGAAAACGCTACGCTTCTGATCGGGCCCGTGCGGACCACGGCGTTGCCCTGCTGGAAGAGGGCGCGGCCCTGAACCTGAAGTGGAATTTCTGACCGCCACTCTACCTCTGCCATCTCCCCGGAGTTTGCTGTTTTAGCTCCCGACTAAGTCGCCTGGCTCATTGTCTGCCTGCACCTATCATGTGATGATCCTCTCCGGAACCCTCTACGAAGGTTATAAAGGAGTATGGATATGGTGGCAGACGCGCCATTGCGCCTGAGTGATACCAATGCCTGTGTGGACGCCGTTATCGATCGGGTGGGCAAGAACATAACCCTCGGCTTGCCGCTGGGGCTGGGTAAGCCCGTTCGGTTTGTGAATGCGCTGTATCAGCGCGCCAAGGACGATCCCTCCATTAACCTTCACATTGTCACCGCGCTGTCACTGCTCGCTCCCCGGGGCAGCTCCTCCCTGGAGAAGCGATTTATGGGGCCGTTCGCTGAGCGTCTGTATGGACGTATTCCGGAACTGGCCTATGCCCGTGATGTCAGTGCCAACCGCCTGCCGGACAACGTCAAAGTATCCGAGTTTTTCTTCAAGGCCGGATCGTTCCTCAACAATGTTGATCAGCAGCGCAATTACGTTTGCACCAACTATACCCATGCCGTGCGGGATCTTATGGCGCTGGGGGTGAATGTGATCGGGCAGATGATCGCGCCCGGGGATGGCTCGGGTCAGGTCAGTCTCAGTTCCAATCCGGACCTGTCCCTGGATCTGTTGCCCCTGATGCGTGAGCGGGAAGCTGAAGGGACGCCGGTGGCTGTTATTGGCGAGCTCAATGAAAACCTGCCGTTCATGGGGCAGCATGCGGCGATTGCCGAGACCAGCTTCGATGTCCTGCTGGAACACCAGCCATCCGACTATCCACTGTTCTCCGCTCCGCAGATGGCCGTGAGCCCGGCAGATCACCTGATCGGTTTCTATGCCAGCGCCCTGCTCAGGGATGGCGGCACCTTGCAGGTGGGGATAGGTTCCCTGGGGGCGGCTCTGGTGCACAGCGCCATCATGCGCCACAAGCAGAATGATGCCTGGAATGCGGTCTTTGACAAACTGAGTGTGGCGGACCGGTTCCCGGTAACAACAGTGGACGGTGGCACCGGGCCGTTCCGGGAAGGGCTGTATGGCTGCAGCGAAATGATGGTCGACGGTTTCTACTATCTGCTGGATGCCGGCGTACTGACCCGCGAGGTATATGACCACGCTGGCCTGCAAACCCTGATCAACCAGGGCGATATCAGTCAGCAGGTCTCACTGGAAACACTCGATGTTCTCCGCCGGGAAAAACTGATTGATTCCCCGATGCGAGCCCGGGACGTTCGCTGGTTGACCCGTTTCGGTATTTTCAGGGACACCGTCGAGTTCAAGGGTGGTCGCCTCAGGATAGGGGAGCAATCGCTGGATGCGGATCTGGATAATGCCGATTCCAGGGAGGCCATCCGGACCCTGGCGCTGGGTGACCGGCTGACCGGCGGCGTGGTCATGCACGGTGGCTTTTATGTCGGGCCGGAATCGTTCTACCAGGCGCTGCGGGATCTGTCTGACGAGGACCGTCAGCGCATCTGCATGACCAGCGTGAACTACATTAACCACCTTTATGATCACGCCTTCGGCAATCAGCGGTTAAAGGCCGCTCAACGCGTTCACAGCCGGTTTATCAATTCGGCCATGATGCACACCCTCAGCGGCGCCGCCGTTTCCGACGGCCTGGACGATGGCCGCGTGGTCAGTGGGGTGGGTGGTCAGTACAACTTTGTTGCCATGGCTCACGAGCTGCCGGACGCCCGCTCAATCCTGACGTTGCGGAGTACCCGTCAATCTGGCGGTGAGGCGGTGTCTAATATTGTGTTCAGCTATGGCCATTGCACCATTCCCAGACACTTGCGGGATATTGTGGTGACCGAATATGGCATTGCCGATCTGCGTGGACAGTCTGACGAACAGGTCTATCTGAGGTTGATCCGCATCGCCGATTCCCGCTTTCAGCAGGATTTGTTGAAACAGGCCCAGAAGGCAGGCAAGGTGGCGCCGGATTTCAGGCTGCCCGCCGACTGGTGCAATAACACACCGGAAGCCGTGCGCCAGGCGGTGGCCAGCAGTGGGAACGAAGAATTGTTCCCGGCGTTTCCCTTCGGCCGCGACTTCACCGACGAGGAACTGACCCTGGGCAAGGCGTTGCAGACCCTGAAGGCCGCAACGTCGACCCGACGTGGTAAACTGGTGACGCTGTGGCAGGCCCTTCGGGAGAAGGACGAGGATGGCCGTTACGCGGCATTGTTGCAGCGAATGGGGCTGGAGAATCCCCGGGGCCTGAAAGCCAGGCTTGATCAGCGCCTGGTTATTCATGGCCTGCGCAAACTTGATACACCATCCGACACGGGAAGCAAAGAAACCTGATGCAAAAACCTGATGTTTTTACCGTTCACTATGTCCTGAAGAACAAGATCGGGGAGCTGGTTGATACCTCGGAGGGTAGTGAGCCTCTGCACTTCCTGTATGGCAGCCCGGGCATTATCGCCGGCATTCAGGAGGCGGTAAAAGACCGGAACGTGGGCGATTGCCTTGAGGTCACCGTGCCGCCCTCCATGGCCTATGGCGAGCACAACCCGGAATTGATTCGCAAGGTGCCTCGCTCGATGTTTGAGGGGGTGGAGAACCTTGATGTTGGCATGAAGTTCCAGACCAACACCGGAGACAGCGCCCAGGTTGTCCAGGTTGTGAGTATTGATGGCAACCTGGTGAAGGTGGATGCCAATCATCCGCTGGCAGGTTTTACCCTGTACTTCGATCTGGAAATTGTCGGCAAGCGGGAAGCTACGGAAGAGGAAGTTGCCCAGGGGCGCCCGCTTTACTGAGCGGCGGGGTGCCTGTACGGCTTACGCCTGCTGCCGCACAGGCTCGCTTGCGTCTCTGCCAGCTTCAATGGCCCTTTCCCGATAGATCTGCCGCACCCCACTGGCGACCGTTTCCTGTACCTGCTCAACGACCTCCGTCAGTGACCTGTCGGCGTCAATCTGCACTGGCGGGTGAAACACCACGGTAACGTCCGCGGCTGGTTGTCGCAGCAGTCGGGGCAGGTGGGACTGGAACTCGTCATCGCCGATAAACGGCGCCAGGTGGTCCGGCCTTCCCTGTCTGGTGTAGGCAATGCTGATGCCCTGAATGGCAACATTGGCATCCGCCGCCGCCTGCAGCAACCGGCTGTGGAACGGGAGTACCGTCAGCCCCGTGCTGGTCGTGCCTTCCGGAAATATCAGCACGGATTGCCCGCCGCTCAGGGTGGTGGCGATTTCCTGCCTGGCTTCTCGTGCCCTGCCGCCGCCACGGACAATGAACAGTGTTCCGGCTTGTCGCGCGAGCCAGCCGATCACCGGCCAGCGGCCCACTTCCGCCTTGGACAGGAACCGGAGCGGGACGGTGCCGCCGAGCACCGGAATGTCGGACCAGGAAATGTGGTTGCTGACAAGCAGTGCGGGCCCGGTGGCCGGGGTGCCCTGCTGGCGAATGCGCAGGCCCAGGCAGCGGCTGGCGCCATGGAAGCAGAAGCGGGCGATCGGAGCACGGTTGATGGCGCGCCGCGTGACGGTTTCCGCCAGTAGGCAGGCTGAGGCGATCAGTGCGGTAGTGAGCAGGAAGGCGGAAAACAGCGCCAGCCTGACGGTGAGCCGGATCCCTCCCATGGTCGTCAGGCCCTGGCCAGGAAGTGTCTGCTGTAACGCGAAGCCAGCCGGCTGACTTCCAGCACCACCAGGACGTCGGCGCAGCGAAATTCCGGATCCCAGCAGGGTTCCCCGCATACTTTGGCCCCCAGTCGCATGTATGCCTTGATCAGGGCAGGTACATTCACCGGCCGGCCTTCGCTGACCGGATGGGCCAGGTGGGGCAGCTCCCGCTTCGGAGTGACCCGAAAGGCCTCATCGGACATGAATTCACGCTGCAGGTAGCGGGCGATGTTCCAGGCTTTCAGTCCGCCATCGGCCATGCTGATACTGGCGCAGCCGATCAGGTAGTCTACCTGGTGCTGAACCAGGTACTCCGCCAGTGAGGCCCACAGCAGGGTGATGGTGGCGCCATTCCGGTAATCCGGGTGGACGCAGGTTCTGCCCAGCTCCGCCACGGTGCCCGGTAGCCGGTGAAATGCGGCCAGGTCAAACTCCCCTTCGGAATAGAAGCCGCCGGCCTTTGCCGCTTCCCGCTGGTGCAGGATGCGGGTGGTCGCCACCAGCTGTCCGCTGGACTGGTCCGTAACAATCAGGTGATCGCAATACGCATCGAAACTGTCTGCATCGATACCCGGGGTCGTGGCGCCGAGGTCGGAGCCATATTCCTCGGAGAATACCCGGTAACGCAGACGCTGGGCAGCTTCCACGGTGGCCGGGTGGTTTGTTATTCCAGCCTTTAGCTGGCGGGCGGGGCGGGTGACGTCAACGGATTGTGCGCTCATAGCTTGGTCTCATTGTTGCCGTTTCCAGACAAGGCTATGAACCGGGTGTGACAGCCGAATGACCGCCCGATGACGACTGGGTTACAGTGCTTTTTGGACAAATCAGGTTGTGAGGTATGTCACCAGCTGTAACGGAGTGGCGGTTCCATGTATATTTCTGAATAGCATGTATAATTGCTGTTACAGCAGGTTGCCTGTATTGTCAGTAACAGAATGCTTCTTCTGAAACCGGAATAACAAAACCAGAGATGGACGGCGTGGAACAGACAAACGAAAGTTGGCGAATTCTCATTGTCGAGGATGATGAACGGCTGGCAGAGCTGACAAGGGAATATCTGGAGAGTAACGGCCTGACCGTTTCCCTGGAGACCCATGGTGGTCGTGCAGTCGAACGTATCCGCAACGAGCAGCCTGACCTGGTTGTTCTTGACCTTATGCTGCCGGGCGAGGATGGCTTGTCCATCTGTCGCCGAGTGAGGCCTGCTTATCAGGGCCCGATCATCATGCTCACCGCCCGGACCGATGACCTGGATCAGGTGCTGGGTCTGGAGATGGGCGCGGATGACTACATCGGCAAACCGGTAAAGCCCCGGGTGCTGTTGGCAAGGATTCGCGCCATGTTGCGACGAATCACCGAGGGCAGCCAGGGCGGGGCCGAAGAAGTCAATGGTGAGGAACCGGTTCGGCTTCAGTTCAATGACCTGGTGGTGGATCGCTCCATGCGCGAAGCCTGGCTCAATGACGAGAGTATCGATCTGACCAGTGCCGAGTTCGATCTGCTCTGGTTGTTGGCCAGTAACGCCGGGCGGGTACTTAGCCGGGAGGAAATCTTCACGGCCCTGCGGGGTATTGAATATGACGGCCAGGACCGCTCCATTGATGTCCGGGTGTCACGGATTCGTCCCAAGATCGGTGATGATCCGATACACCCCCGCCGCATCAAAACGGTTCGCAGCAAAGGCTATCTGTTCGTAAAAGAAGCCTGAACCATCAGCCTCTGGCGCCGGTTGCCTTTCCCGCGGGGTGGGGCCGGCGTTCGTTGCCAGGGTTAACGCGATGCCCCTGAAGTTTTTCCTCAAACTCTACCTTCGCCTGATCGGCCTCACCTTTCTGGTCCTGCTGCTGTGTGCTGTCCTGTTTGTGGGCGTCAATTCGGTTCGTTCCCAGTTCTGGAATGAACGATTTCCCGAGCCGCTCATGCGCTGGCTGGCGGCGGCACCGGCACCACTTCGGCAATATCATTGGCTTGAATCGCTCTACGATTTCCAGGTGTCCGCGCCCGACGGCCTGTCTCTGTCGCCGGTTGTTCTTGAGCGGTTGGCGTATGGTCAGGTTGTGGCCAGGGAGTCCAGTATCGGTCAGCAGGTTCTGGTTCAGGGCGTGGATGGGTCGGTGCTTTCGATCCGCTTCAGGGATACCTATCGCGATGTGGCTGAAGCGGTGGCCCTGATTGTGCGGCAGCATATGGATGATGTGGGGCCTGGCCGTGAAGAGCTGATGATCGGTCAGTTGGAAGAGACCTTCCGTTTATCCCTGTCACGGATTGAAAGTCCGGACCGTGTGCCGGGCTCCGAAGTGCTGGAGCGGGTGTCGGAACGGGGACTGGCACTGTACCAGAAGGACGGCACTGACCGTGCCAATGTATTGATTCGGCTTGGGGACGGTTCCCTGATCGATCTCACCATGCCGAAACCGTTCAGTCCCTGGGCATGGCCCGTGATTCTTCTGCTGCTGGCGGTCAGTGGCGGCGTGTTGGCGTTGGCGCTCTACCTGGCGCTGAGGGAAGTGGATGGCAATCTCCGGGCGGTTGAATCGGTGGCTGTGCGCATCGCCCGGGGGGAAATGGGCGCCCGGGTGGATGCCGGGGACAGTAAGCTGGTTTCCCGTCTGGCGGCGGCCTTTAATGGCATGGCAGAGCATATTCAGCGCCTGGTGGGGGTTCAGCGGGAGATGATCCACGCGGTGTCCCACGAGTTGCGCACGCCGGTTGCCCGCATTCGTTTTGGTGTACAGATGATCGAGGGAGCCTCCAGCCCGGAGGCACTGCAAAAGCAGCTGGATGGCATCGACGGCGATATCCAGGAACTGGATGAACTGATTGATGAGATTCTGACCTACGCCCGACTGGAGCAGGGTGGGCCGGTGTTCTCGCTGCAGGAAACCTCGGTTACGGATATTGTCCGGCAGGTGGTGGGCGAGCAGCAGCTGATCCGCCCGGAGCTGACCATCACGGCCAGGATTGACGAGGAGTCGGAGCAGTGGGGGCTGTCAGATGTCGAGCCTCGCTACATCCACCGGGCCATCCAGAACCTGGTCGGGAATGCCGGCCGTTATGCCCGCGAGAAAGTGATGGTCTGCTGCCATTTCGACGAAGACAACTGCCGGGTGGACGTTGAGGACGACGGCCCCGGTATTCCGGAAGAGGACTGGGAAAAGGTCTTTACCGCCTTTGCCCGTCTCGATGACAGTCGCACGCGTACCTCCGGCGGTTACGGGCTGGGGTTGTCGATTGTGCGCCGTATTCTGTACTGGCATGGCGGGCAGGCATTCGTCAGTCGTAGTGAGACGCTGGGTGGCGCCAGGTTCAGCCTGGTGTGGCCACGCAAGAAGCCGGTGGACGCGATAGTGTGAACTGAGTCTCGCTCTCTCACCTGATGTAACAATCCGCATACATAACCTCAACTGAACAGGGTCATCCCCTTGTCCATAATTCGCAGTGTAAGGGATGACTTTTGAGGTTGTAGTTCTTACGAACTTTCCTTGTTTCATTCGTCATTTGAGGGCCGGTTTTTACCGGCCCTTTTTTTTGGGTTTTTGTTGCCGGTTTTGCTTTCCTCAGGCTCTCCACTGTTAGAATTATGGAAAAACAATGGAGTGCCAATCACCATGCCAGATTACCTTCTCGCCATTGACCAGGGGACGACCAGCTCCCGCGCTATCGTGTTTGATGAAACCGGGACCAGCGTTGCCGTGGCCCAGCAGGAATTCCATCAGTATTTCCCCCGGGATGGTTGGGTTGAGCACGATGCCGCCGAAATATGGGACAGCACCCTGGCGGTGTGTCGCGAAGTGCTGGAAAAAGGCGGCATAGACGCCGCGACCCTGGCGGGGATCGGAATCACCAATCAGCGTGAGACAACGATTATCTGGGACCGGCAGACTGGTAAACCCATTCATCACGCCATTGTCTGGCAGGATCGCCGTACGGCGTCCATTTGCACCAAGCTGAAAACCGATGGGTATGAAGATACCGTTGTCGAGCGTACCGGGTTACTGATTGACCCATACTTCTCAGCCACCAAAATCGCCTGGATTCTGGACCATGCCGATGGTGCACGGGCCCGCGCCGAGGCCGGGGAACTGGCGTTCGGCACTGTTGACAGCTGGCTGTTGTGGAACCTCACCGGCGGTCGGTCGCACCTGACCGATGCCACCAACGCCTCTCGCACCGCGCTGTTCAATATCCATGACCAGGCCTGGGACGATGAACTGCTTGAGCTGTTCCGGGTGCCCAGGGCGCTGCTTCCGGAAGTCATGGATTGTGCCGCGGATTTCGGTACCACCGACGCGGCATGCCTGGGCGCGCCGGTGCAGGTCGCGGGTATCGCGGGTGATCAGCACGCCGCTTTGATCGGCCAGGCCTGTTTTGAGCCCGGCATGGCCAAGAGCACCTATGGCACCGGCTGTTTTCTCATGCTCAACACCGGAGAGCAGGCGCTACGCTCCGAGAACCGTCTGTTGACCACCATGGCCTATCGTCTGAATGGCAAGCCCTGTTACGCCATCGAGGGCAGTATCTTTGTCGCGGGTGCGGCGATGCAGTGGCTGCGGGACGGCCTGAAGCTGATTCGTCATGCCAGTGAATCTGCCGCTTGTGCGGAGCAGGTCGGGGTGGATAACCCGGTGTACCTGGTGCCGGCGTTTACCGGTCTGGGGGCGCCCCACTGGGACCCTCACGCCCGGGGTGCAATCATGGGGCTGACCCGGGATACCGGTATCGCCGAGATTGTCACTGCGGGCCTGCAGTCCGTGTGTTATCAGACCAAGGACCTGGTCCGCGCCATCCAGAACGACGGTGCTCACCTGCAGGCGCTGCGGGTCGACGGCGGCATGGCGGTGAACGACTGGGTCATGCAGTTCCTGTCGGATATTCTGAATGTGACGGTGGACCGCCCGCGGGTGACAGAAACCACGGCGTTGGGAGCCGCGTACCTGGCCGGGCTCCATACTGGCGTCTACAAGAGTCTGGATGAGATTGCGCAGTTGTGGGAGCGGGAGCGACGGTTTGAGCCGGCCATGAGACCGGCCCTCAGGGAATCGCTCTACGCCGGATGGCTGGATGCCGTGGAGCGGGTCTGCAACAACTGACGGCCAGGTCAGGCGGTGCGTTCAAACGCGATCAGGTGGTCGGCTTCGACGCGCACCGGCACGGTTTCGCCCAGATGAAAATCCAGATGGCTGCGGAACAGGGCCTCGAACTCCGTGTCTTCCGAGCAGCGGAAACGATACAGGGTTGAGGTGCCGGCAAAGGTTTTCTCGACCACCTTGGGTTTGAGGCCGGAGTCCGCGTCGTAGACGATGTCGTCAGGCCGGATCAGCACGTCTACCAGGGTGCCGGGTGCCCATTTGTAGGCCCTGTTGCCGTGAATGATGCCCAGCTCCGATTCAATGGTATCCGGACCCAGCGCCTTGCCGGGAACAAAGCCACCCTGGCCGACAAAGCCGGCCACAAAACGATTGGCGGGTTCGTGATAGAGGTTGTAGGGCACGTCCCACTGCTGGATGCTGCCGTTTTTCAGTACCGCTACCTGATCGCACATGGCAAAGGCTTCCTGCTGGTCATGGGTGACCAGGATGGCGCTGATACCGAGGGTTTTGAGGATCTCGCGCACATCCAGGCTCAGACGCCGGCGCAGATCGGTGTCCAGGTTGGAGAAGGGTTCGTCCAGCAGGATCAATGTTGGTTCCGGCGCCAGTGCCCGGGCGAGAGCGACCCGTTGTTGCTGGCCGCCTGACAGTTCGTGGGGGTAGTTGTCCGCCAGGTCCTGAAGGTGCACCAGAGTCAGCAGTTCCATGACTTTCTGGCGCTTCTCGCTGCGGCTCTCCTTGTGCAGGCCAAACCCCACATTGTCGGCGATGGTCAGGTGCGGAAACAGCGCGTAATCCTGAAACACCATGCCGATGCGGCGTTTCTCCGGCGCCAGTGTCCGGCCGGGCAGGCTGATGGATTGTGACTGCAGGCGGATTTCGCCGGTATTGAGCGGCAGAAAACCGGCCAGCGCACGAAGTATGGTGCTTTTACCGCAGCCGCTGGGCCCCAGGAGGCAGCCAATGTCGCCGTGGCTCAGTGAGAAGCTGACGTCCTTGACCACCGAGCCGTCACCGTACCCGCAAGACAGGTTGTGCACTTCCAGCAGCCAGTCGGCGGGTTGGCTCAGGCTCGGGCTCATCCGGTCAGTCCAGTTTGTTGAGAATCAGGAACTCAAGCAGTGCCTTCTGGGCGTGCAGACGATTTTCCGCCTCATCCCATACCACGGAGCTGGCGTGCTCCATCATGTCCGTGGAGATTTCCTCGCCCCGGTGAGCCGGCAGGCAATGCATGAAGAGTGCGTCCTTGTCTGCCAGGGCCATCAGCTCAGGGCTGATCTGGTAACCCTGGAATGCCTTTTCACGGGCTTTCTGCTCGTCTTCCTGGCCCATGGAGGCCCATACGTCGGTGACCAGCAGGTTGGCGCCACGGGCTGCCTCCTGCGGATCGCGGACGATGCTGACGCGGTCGCTGTGCATCTGCATCAGTGAGGCGCTGGGGTCGTAGCCTTCAGGGCAGGCAATGCGCAGGTTAAAGCCGAACTGGGTAGCGGCATTGATGTAGGAATGGCACATGTTGTTGCCGTCGCCCACCCAGGTCACCGTGGCGCCACGGATGCTGCCCCGGTGTTCCCGGTAGGTCTGCATGTCGGCCAGCAGCTGGCAGGGATGGAAGTCGTCGGTCAGCGCGTTGATGACCGGCACGCGGGAGGCGCTGGCAAACTTTTCCACTGTATCGTGGGCGAAAGTGCGGATCATCACCGCATCCACCATGCTGGAAATGACGATGGCGGAATCCTCGATGGGCTCACCCCGTCCCAACTGGGTATCGCGGGGGGACAGAAACAGCGCGGCGCCACCGAGCTGGGTCATGCCGGCCTCGAACGATACCCGGGTTCGAGTGGATGATTTCTCAAAGATCATCGCCAGCACCCGGTTCTTCAGGGTGTCCCGGGTAACGCCGCTGCGCCATTCCTTGCGAAGTTTGCTTGCATGGTCCAGCAGGCTCTCAAGCTCGCCGGATGTCATGTCATTCAATGTCAGAAAGTGTCTTGCTGCCATGTTCTGGCCCTTTATCAAACGAAAACCCTGCCGCACATTTACGGACATGCTGGTTGTTACAACTGGCCCGTAAAAATCCGCGTCGGAAAACCACAACGCGCCAGACTGCGGATAAAACCGCACCGGCGGGTGAACGTGACGGGAGCTGCGCTGACTGCCTGTAAGACAGGGGCTCAAGTCTAGCCCTTAAGGCAGATGATGACAACGGCGTTGCCGCAGTGGTTGCGCTGCATCAAGCGGGGAGTTTGGTGCCGCCGACAGACGGCGTGTACAATAGGCCTCAAGTGCATTGCCGATAGGCAATTCCGTTTCCAATCAGAGGTGAATGTTCATGGACATTAATGAAACCATTAAGAGCCAGCTTGAGGGTAACCCGGTCATTCTGTACATGAAGGGTACTCCGCAGGCTCCACAGTGCGGTTTCTCGGCAAAAACCGTCCAGGCATTGATGGCCTGCGGTGAGCGCTTTGCGTTTGTCAATATTCTGGACAATCAGGAGCTGCGTGAAGCCCTGAAGGTTTATTCCAGCTGGCCGACCTACCCGCAGCTATACATCAACGGTGAGCTGGTGGGTGGCTGTGACATCGTTCTCGAGATGTCCGAGAGTGGCGATTTGGCCAAGGCTGTCAAGGATGCGGCCAAGCAGGCTGAAGCCTGATCCGCTAGTTTTCCAGACGCTCCGGGGAGAACACCAGTTCAACCCGGTAGCGTTGCTGTCCTTCCTCTTTGCCTGGCGGCTCCGGATAGGGGCTGGCTGCCAATGCAGCCCGGTAGGCTGCACCATCGATTCCTTTCACACCACTTGATCGGGACACGTTCGCCCTGGTCAGAGCGCCATTTCCCAGCAGATGAAGTTCAACCTCCAGGGTGACGGGCGAGCTCAGTTCCCGAAGCATCGACACGCCATTGCGCCTCAGTTCCCGGGCAATCCGGGTGGCGAGACTGACAACGTAGGCATCGGTCTTTTTCGGGGATTCCGTTACCTGTCTGATCTGACGGGGCGTTTCGGTGGGAGAGGTGGCGGCAGCGCCTGCCGCCGCTGTCAGGGATGGGGGCGACTGGTTTGCTGCCTCCGCTTGCGAGGCTCCGGCAGCGGGCGCGGCTGATGCCGGTTCGGGGGCTGGAGTGACCCGTGGGGTCGCCGATTGCGAGGGCGCCTCGGGTTGGTCCGGGTGTGCTGTCTTCGAATCCTGCTGCGGGACGCTGGCATCCCGGGGTTCCTGTGGCTGCTCGGCGGGTTTCTCCCCGGAGCTGGCCGCGGCTTCGGGGGCCGGCTGGCTGCCGGGAGCCACCAGCGTGACGGTCATGGTCGGCGTCGGTTGCTCTGTCCTCTCAAGCAGTGAGGGAATAGCCGACAGGCCGGCAGTGTGTAGAAACAGCGCCAGGGAAATGGCAAGGGCGATTCGATACCGGGCCGGAAGGCTGGTAGTACGGCCATAATCCAGCATGGTCTTTCGGCTGCTCCTGGCAAGGGTGAGTTGCGGCCTTATCCAGCCTTGTTCCGTAAGCTGCCGACAACAGCATCCAGTGCCCGGTCAATGAGTGCACCCTGTTCCAGTACGGTCAGTCTCCCGCGGCGCATTTCGTGGGCCAGCTCGGTGCGAGTTTTCTCGATTACCTTGAGTCCCATGCGATTGACGAAAACGAAGCAGTCCGCTTCCTCGATAATGGCAGACAGCTTGCAGCGGAAGCTGGCGCCGTTGACCAGGTTGAACTCAACCCAGTTGCCAATTTCGATCGCATCAATCTGCGCGACGTACTCCGCAATGGCGGCTTCCTCAAGCTGCTGTTGGCGCTCGACAGCCGTTGGCGGGATTTGTTCCGGTTCTTCGGCGGAGGGGGCCGGTATATCCTCCCGGGCTTCCATCAGCGCGTTGGCCCGGAATGCTTCCGTCAGTTCGTGTTTGAGCTCGCTCATCATTTCGTCGAGCTTCGAGGAGTTGTAGGAGACTTCTTCCAGTCCGGCACGCAGAGACTTGATCAGGCCCGGCACCACGCGCACCCACTGGTCCCTTTCCTCGTCTTCCTGGTGAGGATGGAGGCACCAGATCAGATCATCCACGACCCGTACGGATTCCAGCCAGCGGTGCTCGACATCGTCCCGTAGGTACGCCAGGAACATGACCCGACTCCAGCCGTTAACCAGGATATTTCGAACGGAATCCGGCAAATGGTAGCGGGCGACTTTTTCCTGGAGCACGCGATCGACGGTTTCCTGGGCTTTCTGGGATTTTATGCGGCCACGCTCTGACTCGCGGGTTCGTTGTTCCACCAGTGAAGCCTTGCGATTTTCCCTGGCAAGATACTGCTCAAACTCTTCTCCGAGTTCTTCAAACAGTGACAGGTCGCCATCGAATTCGTTGAGGATGCGTTGCACAATGCTGTGAATCTTGTCGTAAAGTTTGTCGCGGGTCTTTTCGTCGCTGTCACTCCAGCCGATACCTGCACGGGCAAGGGAGTTCAGCAACCGGCGCGCAGGATGGGTTGCTTTGCTGAAGAAGGTTTTGTCCTTGATGACCACTTTGAGAATAGGAATCTGCAACCGGCTGATCAGTACCTGAATTGGCGCTGACAGGTTGTAGTCGTCAAGGATGAACTCAAACAGCATGGAGACGAGGTTGATCAGGTCCTCATCCAACTCGTTCAGCGCGGGTTTCTTGCCATCCACGGCCACGTTGTGGGCCAGCAACTGCTCCACCACCTGCCGCAGATCCACGGTGATCGGCTCCCCGGCACTGAGATTCTCCGAGGTGGAGACTGGCGGCTGTTGGGGCAGGGCGCTCAGCAGACTGACCAGTTCCGCGCCTCCGATGACGTGGACATTGGGGTCCGATGCCCGTGACGGGATGCCGGCGTTGGCCCGCTGCACGGCCAGCATCTGGCGGATTTGTTCAAATACCGCGCTGTCATGGGCCTGGCTGGTCGCCTGGGATGAGTCGTCGCTTTCTCCCTCGGGCCTGGGCTTTTCAGTCGCCTGCCCCTGGGTTTTTCCGTGTTGCTTCCCGGCCTTGCCATGGTAGCGAAAATTGGGAATAACGCCGGCCTGGATCAGTATGCGGTTGGCTTCATCCAGCAGCATGCCCAGGTTGGATACTACGTAACGGTCGAACTGTTTGAGCAGGATCAGGCGCTCACGAATCTGGATTTCCAGCGCCTGTATGGCTTCGGTAAAGGCGCTGCACAAGTGTTCCGGGGCCATCGGGTTAACCGGCGATTCTTCGCTGGCTTCCGGATAGACCACACTGAAGCGGGTCTGGAGTTGCAGCAGTGGTCCCTGGAAGTGTGCCTTGGCCTTGGTGATCATGGCGTTGAGGGCGACCTGTTCTTCCAGGTCGTCATTGCCTACCAGTGAAAGGCTGTCAGCCGAAGGCTGTGCAGTCTGACTTTCTTCGCTGGCCACACCGCCGCTGTGCGGTGGCGCGGCAAAATTCTGGGCAACGGCGTTCTGGAAATGCCGTTCCACGCCCTTGCGCTTGATGCGGATTTCGCGCATCGCCTCAAAATACCGGTTTTGCTCGTTATTGCTGCGGGCATTGTTGGCCAGCTCGAACAACGAGTCATCGACCGCGTCGAAGGCTCCCTGCAGCAAGTCTCCCAGCCCGGCAACGACGGTGTCACGGATCCGGGTTACCTCTGCAGGAACGGGGCGGGAACTGCCCGCTTCCCTGTGTTCGCGGAGATAATGTATGCCGGACTGCTTATTCATGGCCGACTCCTGTTTACGCCTCAACCGGATACATGACCGAGCTTACTGACTTAATTTCTCATTATCGGTTAAATCTACCGCATTTTTACAGGCCGTAACATGACTAAATGATAACAGGCCCACGTTGCCAAAAATTTAGGGGCACCCCGCAGGGTACCCCGTTGCATGATCTTTGGTTTACGCCAGGTTCGGACGGTATCAGTGAGTGTACACCGGTCCGATGCCAACGCTCCAGATCACCACGCTGACTGCCAGCAGCGCCACCAGCATGACCAGTCCGACGGTCAGTACCGAGGACGCAAACATGAAGCCCCGATCCTCAGGTATCTTCATCAGGATCGGCAGGCCTTCATAAAGAAGATACACGGCGTAGGACACGGCGACGAGCCCCACCGCCATGTTTACCCAGATGTTGGGGTAGGCCGCAATAACGCCCAGCAGGAACATCGGGGTCGCGGTATACGCGGCCAGGGTTACGCCACGGGGTGTGCGGTCCTTGACTTCGTAGGTGGCGGCGAAAAAATCGATGAACTTGCCCAGAATATAAATGCCCGCAAGCATGGCGGCATAGAACAGGGCGGACAGTTGCAGTCCGCTGGTGACCGTCAGCCGGGTGATGGCGCCATCTCCGATCTGCCAGCCAACCTGGGTGGTTCCGACAAAACCGGCAATAGCGGGTATCAGGGCCAGTATAAAGATGTGGCCTAAATACAGTTTACTAACGGATTCGGAATCCTGACGTATGGCTTCCCACTCACGATCAGGGTGGGTGAGCAGGCCAACGGTGTGTGTCAGACTCATGGAAAGGCTCCTAATGATTATTGTTATGTCGCACGCACTTTCAGTCTTGGTGGAATGTGGGTGGCGGTCAAGGAGTCGGTTAAATTTTGATCGTCTAATCTCCGGGGTCTGCTATAACCTTACGGTATAAGCGCCCCGGAACGTCAGAGAAGAGAGCGCTTCTTGCGGCGGGCGGGGCGGACGATGGCCGCCTTGACGACATTATCCTTGATCTGCAGCACCTCGATCCGGTGACCGGAGACCTTGAGGCAGACGTTGGTTTCCGGGATGTTTTCCAGGGTTTCGGTGATCAGTCCGTTCAGGGTTTTGGGGCCATCGGTGGGCATCTTCCAGCCCAGTGTCTTGTTGATGGTCCTGAGTGCCGTGGCGCCATCAATAATAAACGTGCCGTCGTCCTGGGGGATGATATCGGGGCTGGTTGCGGCGTAATCGGTGGTGAATTCACCCACGATTTCTTCAAGGATGTCCTCAAGTGTGGCCAGGCCCAGCACGTCGCCATACTCATCCACCACCACCCCGAACCGGCGCTTGCCTTTCTGGAAATTGATCAACTGGGTGTTCAGTGGCGTGCTCTCCGGAATGAAGTAGGGCTCCTGGCACAGCTGCATCAACATGGCTTTGTTCAGGTCTTCCTGCAGCAGCAGCTTTGATGCGCTGCGGAGGTGGAGAATGCCCTGGATATTATTGATGTCGCCTTTGTAAACCGGCAGCCGGGTGTGCTGGCTGCTGCGGAGTTGGCGCAGGATGGTGTCCATTTCATCGTCGAGATCAATGCCGACCACGTCGTTACGGGGCACCATGATGTCGTTCACGGTGACGTTCTCCAGGTCCAGGATACCCACCAGCATGTCTTTGTGCTTGGCGGGAATCAGTGCGCCGGCTTCATTGACCACAGTGCGCAGCTCTTCGCGGCTCAGGTGGTCGTTGGCGGCGTCGTTAGGAGAAATGCCCAGGATCTTGAGGATGGCCCCGGTGAACAGGTTGACCGCCCAGACCAGCGGGTAGAGGATCTTGAGCAACGGTCCGAGAATGTGACTGGCCGGAAAAGCGATTTTCTCAGGGAAGAGTGCCGCCAGGGTTTTCGGGGTTACCTCGGCAAAAATCAGGATAACCAGCGTGAGCAGCAGCGTGGCGATGGCTATGCCGGCATCCCCCCAGATGCGAATGGCGATGACGGTCGCTATGGAGGACGCCAGGATGTTGACGAAGTTGTTGCCAATGAGGATGACGCCGATAAGTTGATCGGTTCTCTGCAGGAGGCCCTGGGCGCGCTTGGCTCCCTTGTGGCCGGTTTTGGCCATGTGCTTCAGGCGATACCGGTTCAGGGACATCATCCCGGTTTCAGAGCTGGAGAAGAAAGCGGACAGCACAATAAGCCCGACCAGTACGCTAAAAAGTACCGTTAGCGACGTTTCATTCATTGACGAAATACCAGCTCAAGTGCGAATTTACTACCGTAGAACGCCAACATCAGTAGCGCGCAGCCCGCGAGGGTCCAGCGACTGGCAGTGATGCCTCGCCACCCTTTGGTGTAGCGACCAATCAACAGAGCCACAAAGACCACCAGGGATAGCAGCGAAAAGAGGGTTTTGTGGGCCAGGTCCTGGGCGAACAGGTCCTCCACGAACAATGCGCCGGTGACGATCGCCAGAATGAGCATGACCACCCCGGCCCAAACCATTTCAAACAGCAGGGATTCCATGGTTTGCAGCGGCGGCAGGTTGCGCACCAGGATGCTGTTGTAATTGTGCTTGAGCTGACGGTTCTGGAAGTAAAAAAGGGTCGCCTGAATGGCAGCCAGGGTGAACAGGCTGTAGGCTGTCACCGATAGCGCGATGTGGGAAAGCATGCCGTAGCTGTCTTCCGGCACCAGGCGGGAAGGGGTGTGGGTGATCAGTGACAGGATAATTGTGAGCCCGGCCAGGGGGTAAGCTCCGAGGAACAGGCTTTGCACAGGCTTGCGAAGACTCAGCCCGAGCAGGAGGAAGACGATCAGCCAGGATATCAGCACCGAACTCTGGAAAAAGCTGAAATCAAAGGCGGTATCCTGATGTACGGTCTGGGCAATCAGCAGGCCGTGGCCTGTCAGTGCCAGAATGCCAATCAGCATGGTGATGGCTACATTGGTATGCACCCGCCCCCTGAAGCTGAGTGCTTGCAGGGCGGTACCAACGCTATACAGAAAAAGAGAGGTGACCGCGAGAATCAGCGTTCCCATGACTTCCTTTAACCACTGTCTGACTGGGGATCGGTGCAGTTAGTCACCGATTTGACCGGGTTGGTCGTTTCAGGGCGATAGTCTGGTTATAATGTCGCGATTATGCAACAGGAATCAAGGAGCCGGGTCCCGGCTTCGTGGTTTGTGCACTCAATTTATCCGGGGTACGGAAGAGCAACATGTTTGAGAACCTCCAAGACCGACTTTCCGGTAGCCTGCGCAAGATTTCCGGCCAGGCGCGGCTTACCGATGACAATATCAAGGACACGCTGCGCGAAGTGCGAATGGCGCTGTTGGAGGCGGACGTTGCCCTGCCAGTGGTCAAGGACTTTATAGAAGGGGTCCGTCAGCGCGCCATCGGCCAGGAAGTGCAGCGCAGCCTCACGCCCGGGCAGGTGTTTGTTAAGGTTGTCCAGCAGGAACTTGAGCGGGTCATGGGCGAGGGCAATGAATCCCTCAACCTGTCCGTGCAACCGCCGGCGGTCATAATGATGGCAGGTCTGCAGGGTGCGGGTAAAACCACAACGGTTGCCAAACTGTCGCGGCTGCTCAAGGAGCGCCAGAAAAAATCGGTGATGGTGGTCAGTGCAGACGTCTACCGTCCTGCCGCTATCCGGCAACTGGAAACCCTGGCCGGTGAAGTCGGGGTAGAGTTTTTCCCCAGTTCCTCGGATCAGGATCCGGTGGATATCGCCGAGGGCGCGATCGCAGCAGCCCGCAAGAAGCATATAGATGTCGTGATTCTGGATACCGCCGGCCGCCTGCATGTGGATGAGCAGATGATGGGCGAGATCGGACGGCTGCATAAGGCGGTCAACCCGGTGGAAACCCTGTTCGTGGTCGATGCCATGACGGGCCAGGACGCTGCCAATACCGCCAAGGCCTTTAATGACGCCCTGCCGCTGACCGGTGTGGTGCTGACCAAGACCGATGGCGATGCCCGTGGCGGTGCCGCGCTTTCCGTGCGTCACATTACCGGCAAGCCCATCAAGTTCCTTGGTATTGGTGAGAAGTCCGATGCCCTTGAGCCCTTCTATCCGGATCGGGTGGCCTCGCGGATTCTGGGGATGGGGGATGTGCTCTCCCTTATAGAAGAAGCCGAGCGCAAGCTGGACCAGAAGAAGGCCCAGAAGCTGACCAAGAAGATCAAGAAGGGCAAGAATTTCGATCTTGAGGACTTCCGTGATCAGTTGCAGCAAATGAAAAGCATGGGCGGTGTCGCCGGCCTGATGGATAAACTGCCGGGCATGGGGCAGATGGCGCAAATGGCCCAGCAGCAGGTGAATGACAAGTCCATGGGGCAGATGGAGGCGATCATTTGCTCCATGACGCCGAAAGAGCGTCGTTACCCGGATGTCATCAACAACTCTCGTAAGCGCCGTATAGCGACGGGGTCCGGCACCCAGATTCAGGATGTGAACCGTCTGCTCAAGCAGCACAAACAGATGCAGAAAATGATGAAGAAATTCGGTAAAAAAGGCGGTATGGCCAATATGATGCGAGGCATGGGCGGTATGATGCCTCCCGGTGGAGGCGGTGGTGGTATGCCGCCATATGGCCGTATGTAGAAAGCCGTACGCAGAAAACCGGGTTTCACTGTGTTTCCCTGTTTTCATTGGCGCTTTTTTAGCATAGAATAGCGCCCCTTTCGAGTATGGGTCTTCACGCCGGCCAGTTCTGGCGGGTGTGAATCGTACAAAGTTCGTACAACAGAACAGGATATTGGTTAAATGGTAACAATCCGTTTGGCTCGCGGCGGCTCAAAGAAGCGCCCGTTCTATCACCTGACAGTCACCGACAGCCGCAAATCCCGCGACGGTCGTTTTATTGAGCGTGTTGGCTTCTTCAACCCGGTTGCCCGTGGTCAGGAAGAGCGTCTGCGCGTTGATCGTGATCGTGTTGAGTTCTGGCTGGGCCAGGGTGCTCAGGCCACCGATCGCGTTGCCCAGCTGCTGAAAGGCGCTGAGTAATTACGCTTTAATACCGGGGTTGATGGCATGACACAGCATTCGCAGGAAACTGTGATTGGCCGGATTACCTCGGTGTTTGGGGTCAAGGGATGGCTTAAGGTTTATTCCTACACGGACCCCAGGGACGGAATACTGAACTATCGTGACTGGACTCTGGTCCTCAACGGTAAGCGTATTCCGGCCAGGCTTGAGGAAGGTCGCCGCCAGGGGCAGGGGATTGTCGTCAGGCTGAAAGGTATTAATGATCGTGATCTGGCGCACACATACTGCGGTGCAGAGGTCAAGGTTCCGACCGCTGAGCTGCCGACGCTTCCCGAAGGGGAGTACTACTGGCACCAGCTTGAGGGGCTTGACGTCTTCACCGTTGAAGATGAGTGCCTGGGTGTGCTGGATCATATGATCGAGACAGGCTCCAACGACGTTCTGGTGGTGAAGTCCAATCAGGCTTCCATCGACCAGCGTGAGCGGCTGATTCCCTATCTTCCGGATCAGGTGGTTCGGGAAGTGGATCTGGCTGCGAAGCGCATGGTTGTTGACTGGGATCCGGAGTTCTGAGGGTGTGGATTGGCGCAGTCAGTCTGTTCCCGGAAATGTTCAGTGCGGTCACCGATTATGGCATTACCGGCAGGGCGGTTCGTGATGGTCTTCTGACCTTCAGGAGCTGGAACCCGCGGGAATTTACCCATGATCGTCACCGCACAGTGGATGACCGGCCCTATGGTGGCGGTCCTGGCATGCTGATGAAAATGCAGCCTCTGCGGGATGCGATCCATGCGGCCAGGGAATCGGCACCCGGCAAAGCCTGTGTTGTTTATCTCTCACCTCAGGGTGAGACGCTGAATCAGTCTGTTGTTGAGTCCCTTGCGGCGGAAGAACGATTGATTCTGGTGGCAGGCCGTTACGAGGGTGTCGACGAGCGCCTGATATCGGCGGAAGTCGATCGGGAAGTGTCGCTGGGGGATTTTGTCCTGTCCGGCGGCGAGTTGGCAGCCATGGCTGTCATTGATGCGGTTACGCGCCTCATCCCCGGAGCGCTGGGTCATGCGCAGTCGGCAGAGCAGGATTCCTTTGCCGACGGTTTGCTGGATTGTCCGCACTACACCCGGCCCGAGGTTTACGAAGGTCAGGCGGTGCCGGATGTTTTGTTAGGCGGTCACCATGATCAGATCCGGCGTTGGCGGCTCAAGCAGTCGCTGAGGCGAACCCGGGAGCGACGCCCCGACCTGCTGGAAAAGCGGGTACTGACGGACGAAGAGCGTGAGCTGCTGGAAGAGATTTTGAACGAACCGGGTGCCTCTGAATCATCAGGGCATTAAAAGATTGGGTATCAGGAGCATACGATGAGCGGCAAGAACAACATCATCAGTCAACTTGAAGCAGAACAGATGACCAAGGACACCCCTGCGTTCGCGCCGGGCGATACCGTGGTTATTCAGGTTCGCGTAACCGAAGGCAACCGTGAGCGTCTGCAGGCGTTCGAAGGCGTTGTTATCGGTAAGCGTAACCGCGGCATGAACTCTTCCTTCACTGTTCGTAAGATCTCTTACGGCGTGGGCGTTGAGCGTACTTTCCAGACTCACTCCAAGCTGATCGACAGCATCAGCGTGAAGCGTCGTGGTGACGTACGTCAGGCCAAGCTTTACTACCTGCGCGACCTGTCCGGCAAGGCAGCTCGTATCAAGGAGAAGCTGGGCTGATCAGCATTGCGCTGAACAGAGTGCTTCAGAAAAAGGCAGCCACGGGCTGCCTTTTTCGTGTCTGGCTGTTATAAACAGGGTTTTACTCATTGGTCCGGGAAGTAAGCATGGTGTCTCAACGCAGATCCCGTAAGGAGCTTCGGCCCGATGATGAGGCGCTGATTGTCCGATTCACCGATGCCGTCTGGCTGGAGGATGGTCTGGGCGAAAAAACCCGGATGGCCTACCGTAATGACCTGGAGCGCCTGGCAGCCTGGCTGGTGGATCAGCCAGGGCGGCCGCTTCTGGTGGCGGTGCAGCGCACGGATCTTCTGGCGTGGATTTCCCGGGGGTTGGCGGAAGGCGCCAAGACCTCCACCGCGGCGCGCAGGTTGTCGGGGTTGCGGCGCTTCTACCGGTACTTGCTGCGCGAGGGTGTTATCAATGAAGATCCGACGTTGCAGATTGACAGCCCGCGTCTGCCACGCAGGCTTCCGGATTCTTTGTCGGAGCAGGATGTTGACGCCCTGCTGGACGAGCCGGATCCGGAAGTCCCCATAGAATTGCGTGACAAGGCGATGATGGAAATCCTTTATGGGTGTGGGTTGCGTGTGTCGGAGTTGACGGAGCTGCGGGTGGATCAGGTCAACCTGCGTCAGGGCGTGGTGCGGATCACCGGCAAGGGTAACAAGGAGCGTCTGGTGCCGCTAGGTGAAGAGGCGGTGGACTGGCTGTTGCGCTACATGAAAGAGGGGCGCGCGGAGCTGTTGAAAGGACGATCCTCGGATGCCCTGTTTCCGGGTAACCGGCCAGTGGCCATGACACGGCAAACCTTCTGGTACCGCATCCGCCATTACGCCATTCGTGCCGGCATTAACAAGCACCTGTCTCCACACACGCTGAGACACGCCTTTGCGACGCACCTGCTGAACCACGGTGCAGACCTGCGAGTGGTTCAGATGCTGCTGGGGCACTCCGATCTCTCGACCACGCAGATCTATACCCACGTGGCTCGTCAGCGCCTGCAGTCCCTGCATCAGGCTCATCACCCGCGTGGCTGAGGAGCGTTCTTTCCGGTAACTTTGATAACCTTGGAGCCAGGCCTGAACTTTCACGCCGTCAGGGTGTCGCAGTAGATTAACTGAAGCCGACCCGGGGAAGCGCCGGGTGTGAACCACAACTGAAAGCGGAAGACATTATGTTTGCCAGAAAACTGTTTACATCCTCCCTGGCGGTCGCCCTGATGATGGCGGGGTTGCTCGGCGTGCACACGGCGATGGCCGGCGAGGTGGAGGACCGGATTTCCGAACGGCTGACCAAGGCCATTCCGGGGCTGAAGGTGAGTGAGGTTCGAGAGTCTGAAGCTCCGGGCCTTTATGAGGTGTACAGCAATAATGGCGATACTATTTATACCACCGAGGACGGCGGTTACCTGCTCACGGGTGATCTGCTTCAGGTAACCGATAAGGGCATTGCCAATGTGTCGGAAAGAAACCGGGCCATTGTCCGCAAGCAGCAGATGGAAGCGTTTGGTGCCAGGGGAGTGATCAGTTATCGTGCCGACGGTGAAGAGAAGGCTGAGATTGCCGTGTTTACCGATATCGATTGCCCTTATTGCCGCAAGTTGCATGATGAGATGGCCCAGCTCAACGAATACGGTATTACCGTGCACTATTATGGGTTCCCCCGTTCGGGGCCGAATACCCGGTCGTTCAACAAATACGTTTCGGTATGGTGCAGTGAAGATCAGCAGGCCGCCATGGACATGGCCAAAGCCGGCAAACAGGTCGACACGCATTCCTGCGAGAATCCTGTCAGGGATCAGTTCAACCTGGGCGGAGAAGTTGGTGTCACCGGCACGCCGGCTATTGTGCTGGAGGATGGCAACATGGTGCGTGGATACGTCCCCGCGCAGAAACTGGCCGAAGGGCTTGGCCTGCTGTAACCCTGCGGATGCCGGGTCCCCGCCGGCGCCTCCGACTGAATAAGCCCGAGCAGTGACGCAGGGCTTATTCAGTGTGCCCTTAATCGGTATACTATGCCCTCTTGAGATAACCCCAAGAAAACCCATCAGCACCCCCAAGCGGGATCAGAGGTGAAAGTTTGAAAGACGTCAGTGTCGGAATCTGCGGATTGGGAACCGTCGGCGGCGGTACATTTAACGTACTGACCCGAAACGCCAAACTCATTACGGGCCGTGCCGGCTGCAATATCCGGATTGGCCGGGTGGCTAGCCGTACCCCCCGGGAAGATATTGATATGGGCGGTATTCCGTTCAGCACCGACATTTTCGACGTCATCAACGACCCCGATATTGATGTTGTGGTGGAACTGATTGGTGGATATGACGCTGCCCGGGAACTGGTGCTGGCTGCCATCAGGAATGGCAAGCATGTGGTGACGGCCAACAAGGCCCTGATCGCTGTCCACGGTAACGAGATCTTTGAGGCGGCAGAAAAAGCCGGCGTTATCGTTGCCTACGAGGCCGGCGTGGCCGGTGGCATTCCGGTGATCAAATCGGTTCGCGAGGGCATGGCTGCCAACCGCATCGACTGGATTGCAGGCATCATCAACGGTACAGGCAACTACATTCTTACCGAGATGCGCGCAGGCCGCGAATTCGCGGAAGTGCTCAAGGAGGCCCAGGACCTGGGTTACGCCGAAGCCGATCCCACGTTTGACGTGGAAGGTATTGATGCCGCACATAAGCTGACCATCCTGGCTTCGGCCGGTTTTGGTGTGCCGCTGCAATTCGAAAAAGCCTACACCGAGGGCATCTCGCAGATCACGCCTTACGACATTGCCCATGCGGAGTTGCTGGGTTATCGCATCAAGCACCTTGGCATTGCCCGTCGCCGTGATGACGGTATCGAGCTGCGTGTGCATCCGACCCTGGTGCCGCGAAGCCACCTGATTGCCCAGGTCGATGGTGTTCTCAACGCGGTACTGGTCGACGGCGATGCCGTTGGTCAGACCATGTATTACGGTCCGGGAGCCGGCGACGAGGCGACAGCCTCAGCAGTGATCGCTGATATCGTGGACGTGGCTCGCACGGTCGCGGCCGGAAGCTCCCAGCGGGTGCCATACCTTGGCTTTGATCCGTCCGCGCTGGAAGATCTCGATGTCTTGCCGATGGAAGACATTCAGTCGGCGTACTATCTGCGCATCACCGCCATGGACCATCCCGGTGTACTGGCCAAGGTGGCCTCGATTCTCAGCGAGCATGGCATCAACATAGAGTCGATCATGCAGAAGGAGTCGGAGCTGAAAGATGGTCGCATTCCGGTGATCATCCTGACCCACACGGTCCAGGAGCGCCAGGTAAACCGCGCCATTGAAGAGCTGGAAGCCCTGACGGATATTGATGGTCAGGTTGTTCGCATCCGCGCTGAAAACTTTAACTGACAGGTACGCACGTGAGATACATCAGCACACGGGGGGAAGCTCCCGCTCTGGGTTTTGAAGACGTTCTGCTGACCGGGCTGGCCACCGATGGTGGCCTGTATGTGCCCGAGTCCCTGCCGCACTTCAGCGTGGAAGAAATTCGCAGCTGGCGCGGCCTGTCCTACAGCGAGCTGGCGTTCAACGTCATGTACCCGTTCGTGGACGACGCCATTCCGGCTGATGATTTCCGCAAGATGCTGGACGAGACCTATAGCGTGTTTGCCCATCAGTCGGTTGCCCCGCTGGTTCAACTCGACACCAATGAATGGGTGTTGGAGCTGTTCCGCGGTCCGACCCTGGCGTTCAAGGATTTCGCCCTGCAGCTGCTGGGCCGCCTGCTGGATTACGTGCTGGAGAAACGCAAGCAGCACGTGGTCATCATGGGGGCGACCTCCGGTGATACCGGTTCCGCGGCGATTGAAGGCTGCCGTCGTTGCGAGCACGTGGATATCTTCATCCTGCATCCGCACGAACGGGTGTCCGAGGTGCAGCGTCGCCAGATGACTACGGTCAAGGGCGACAATATCCACAACATTGCGGTGCGCGGCAACTTTGATGACTGCCAGCGTATGGTGAAGGAGAGCTTCGGCAACCAGTCGTTCCTGGGTGGCAAGACCCAGTTGGCTGCGGTGAACTCCATCAACTGGGCACGGATCATGGCCCAGATCGTCTATTACTTCCAGGCGTCGCTGGCACTGGGCGGTCCGGATCGCAGCATGGCGTTCTCGGTGCCTACCGGTAATTTCGGTGACATTTTCGCCGGTTACCTGGCGAAGAAAATGGGCCTGCCGATCTCCCAGCTGGTGATCGCCACCAACCGCAACGACATTCTTCATCGCTTCATGAGCGGCAACAAGTACGAGCAGCACCAGCTGGAGCATACCCTGTCGCCGAGCATGGATATCATGGTATCCAGCAATTTCGAGCGCCTGCTGTTCGATCTGCACGGCCGTGACGGCGCAGCGGTCAAGCTGCTTCTGGAGAATGCCGCCAAGGGGCCGGTCAGTATTGAGGAATACCGTTGGAAGCATGCTCGCAAGTTGTTTGATAGCGACGCGGTGGATGACAAGACCACCTGCGATACCATTCGCGAAGTCTATGAGCAGAACGAATACCTGCTGGATCCCCACACCGCTATCGGTGTGCGTGCCGCCCGTAACTGTCGCCGTGACAAGGCCGTGCCGATGGTGACCCTGGGTACGGCCCACCCGGCCAAGTTCCCGGATGCCATCGCGGAATCCGGCCTGACCGTCAAGCCCGAACTGCCGGCGCACATGGCGGACCTGTTCGAGCGGGAAGAGCGCTACACGGTGCTGGATAACAACATCGCGGGTGTTCAGGAATTCATCGCCAAACACTGGAAGAATACCTGACCTGGTATGACACCCAAAAAGATCCTGCGTCGTCCCCAGCCCGACACCCTTCCGGGCTGGGGTCAAAACCTGCCCTCCTTGCTTCGCCGTTTGTACGCCGCACGCGGCGTCACCTCCGATGAACAGCTGACTTATACCCTGAAGCACCTGGCCTCGCCGCTGGAGCTGCGCGGTATTGATCGGGCGGTGGAGCTGTTGTCTGAAGCGATCACCGGCCAACAGCGGGTGATGATTCTGGGGGATTTTGATGCCGATGGTGCCACCAGCACCGCCGTCGGCATGCTCGGACTTTCCATGCTTGGCCTGAATAGCGTCGACTTCCGGGTGCCCAGTCGGTTTGCTGACGGCTATGGCCTGACCCCGGGCATCATTCATCGCCTGAAGGATGAGGGCGAGCTACCGGACCTGATGGTCACGGTGGATAATGGTATTTCCGCCGTTGAGGGTGTCAGGGCGGCAAAAGAACTGGGCATCCGGGTGGTCATCACCGACCATCACCTGGCCGGCGAGACGTTGCCAGATGCCGACGCCATCGTGAATCCCAATCAGCCGGGTTGCCCGTTCCTCAGCAAGAATGCCGCCGGTGTGGGCGTGATGTTTTACGTACTGACGGCGTTGCGCAAACACCTGCGGGAGCAGGGCAGACTGCCCGAGCCGCAGCCCAATCTTGGTACCCTGCTGGATCTGGTGGCGCTGGGCACCGTGGCTGATGTTGTGCCACTGGACCACAACAACCGGATATTCGTAGAGCAGGGCCTGCGCCGGATACGTCAGGGCGAGGCCCGCCCGGGTATTCTGGCGCTGCTGGAAGTGGCAGGCCGTGATCACACCGCTATCAGTTCCACCGACCTTGGCTTCGTGGTCGGTCCCCGCCTCAACGCCGCCGGCCGGCTCGATGACATGAGCATCGGCATCGCCTGCCTGCTGGCAGACAGCCCGGACGAGGCCCAGAGGCTGGCCAGGGAGCTGGACACCTTCAACCGCGAACGCCGCACCATCGAAAAAGACATGAAAGCCCAGGCCCAGGACCTGCTGGCGTCCATGTCCCTGGATCTGGAAGGATTGCCCTGGGGGCTGGCGTTGTATGACCCGGAGTGGCATCAGGGCGTCATCGGTATTCTCGCCGCGCGAATCCGCGAGCAAACCAACCGTCCGACAATAGCGTTTGCCGCAGACGACAACGGCGAAGACGTCAAAGGCTCCGCCCGCTCCATCCCCGGCCTGCACATCCGCGACGCCCTGGCGGTAGTGGACTCGCGCAATCCCGGCCTGATGAAAAAATACGGCGGCCACGCCATGGCCGCCGGCATGACCCTGGCCAGGGAAGACCTGGACACCTTCTGCGAGGCGTTCGACAAAGCCGTGCGCGATACCCTCACGCCGGAGGATCTGGAAGCCGCCATCGTCACCGACGGCCCGCTGAACAGTCAGGAACTGTGCCTGGACACTGCCACTCTGCTCAAGAGAGCCGGTCCCTGGGGGCAGCACTTTCCCGAGCCGCTGTTCGATGGCGAATTCCGCGTGGTCAGCCAGCGCATCGTCGGCGAAAACCACCTGAAACTGGTGTTGCAGCCCGCTGATGGTAGCGGCATTGTCGACGGTATTGCGTTTAACACCGGGCCGGAAGTGCCCGACTACACCAAAACCGGGGCGAGGGTGGTTTACAAGCCGGATGCCAATACGTTCAGGGGAAGAACCAACCTGCAGTTGTTGGTGGATTATCTGGAACCGCTGAGCTCCTGATTTTGTGGGTGCTGTGTCGGATTACGAGGCGTTGCCTCTAATCCGACCTACGGTGAAGTTCCAGTAGGTCGGATTAGCAAAGCGTAATCCGACAAGCATAGAAGGCCGGCATACAGGCCTGCCGGTTTCGGGGTGGGGGTCGCTTTTCTGCAGGG
>NZ_JBJJLC010000018.1:0-55443 GCF_045449855.1 Marinobacter alkalisoli
GCGACCCCCACCCCGGAACCAACTCCAAGGCAAACAAAACCCACAGGCTGATTTACAAACAGAATTCCGGTAGAATTCCGCCTCTGTTTTTACTCTCCATTTTCAATAGCGAGTAAGGTTTCCATGGAAATTAATCCCATTGTGACGAAGATTAAAGAACTTCGTGAGCGCACCGAAGCGCTCAGGGGGTATCTTTGACTACGATCAGCGTAGCGAACGACTGGTCGAAGTAGAACGGGAACTGGAAATGCCCACGGTGTGGGACGATCCCGAGCGCGCCCAGGCCCTGGGTAAGGAACGCTCGGACCTTGAACTGATCGTGCGCACCATCGACAACCTCACCTCCGGCCTTGAAGACGCCGACGGCCTGCTGGAAATCGCGGCCGAGGAAGAGGACGAAGGCACCGTAGGCGAAATCGAGGCCGATCTGGAAAGCCTCGACAAGGAACTGGAAAAACTCGAGTTCCGCCGCATGTTCTCCGGCGAGATGGACGCCAACAACGCCTACCTGGATATCCAGGCCGGCTCCGGCGGCACCGAAGCCCAGGACTGGGGCAATATGCTGCTGCGCATGTACCTGCGCTGGGCGGAGCGTCGCGGCTTCAAGGCGGAAATTGTTGAGCTGCAGGAAGGGGACGTGGCTGGCATCAAGAGTGCCACCATCCACATCCAGGGTGACTACGCCTACGGCTGGTTGCGCACCGAGACCGGTGTTCACCGTCTGGTGAGGAAGTCGCCGTTCGATTCCGGTAACCGTCGCCATACCTCCTTCTCTTCCGTATTTGTATCACCGGAAGTGGACGACAGCTTTGAAATCGAAATCAACCCCTCTGACCTGCGCGTTGACGTATACCGTGCGTCCGGTGCCGGTGGTCAGCACGTAAACCGGACCGAGTCCGCGGTACGTCTGACTCACAACCCCACCGGGATTGTGGTGGCCTGTCAGGCCGGGCGAAGCCAGCATCAGAACAAAGACCAGGCCATGAAGCAGCTCAAGGCCAAACTCTTTGAACGCGAGATGCAGGAACGTAACGCCGAGAAGCAGAAAGCCGAAGATGCCAAGGCCGATATCGGCTGGGGCAGCCAGATCCGATCCTACGTGCTGGACGACAGCCGTATCAAGGATCTGCGCACCAAAGTCGAAACCAGCAATACCCAGTCGGTGCTGGACGGTGACATCGACAAGTTCATCGAAGCCAGCCTGAAGATGGCGCTGTAACCAGCGCCTTCGCCACGCTAACCCGGACAATTCCCGATTTTTAGTGAGCCAACATGACTGAACAAACCCAGAATGCACCGCACGAGGACAACAAGCTGATTGCCGAGCGCCGCGCCAAGCTGTCGGACATGCGCGAACAGGGCAACGCCTTCCCCAACGACTTCCGCCGTGACGCGACGGCCGCCGAGCTGCAGGCCAAATACGGTGACAAGACCAAGGAAGAGCTGGCGGAGATGGGTATCCAGGTGGCCATTGCCGGCCGCATGATGCTTGACCGCAAGGCGTTCAAGGTGGTTCAGGACATGACCGGCCGCATCCAGATCTATGCGTCCAAGGAGGTCCAGAAAGACACCAAGCACTGGGACCTGGGGGATATCGTGGGTGTGCGTGGCATCCTGTGCAAGTCCGGCAAGGGCGACCTGTACGTGACCATGGACGAGTACACACTGCTCACCAAGTCCCTGCGCCCGCTGCCGGAGAAGCACAAAGGCCTGACCGATACCGAGTCCCGTTACCGTCACCGCTACGTCGACCTGATGGTGAACGAGGACAGTCGCCGGGTGTTCTACGCACGCTCGAAGATCATCAGCGCCATGCGCCAGTACTTCACCGACCGGGACTACATGGAAGTGGAAACCCCCATGCTGCAGGTCATCCCCGGTGGCGCCACGGCAAAGCCATTTGTGACCCATCACAACGCCTTGGGAATCGACATGTACCTGCGTATTGCGCCGGAACTGTTCCTCAAGCGCCTGGTGGTCGGAGGCTTTGAGCGGGTATTCGAGATTAACCGCAACTTCCGCAATGAAGGGCTTTCCACCCGTCACAACCCGGAATTCACCATGGTGGAGTTCTACCAGGCCTACGCCGATTACAACGACCTGATGGATCTGACCGAAGACATGCTGCGCACCATTACCGAGAAGGTACTGGGCACCACCACGGTGGTGAACACCCGCACGTTGAAGGACGGTGAGGAAGAAACCATCGAATACGATTTCGGTAAGCCGTTCGATCGTCTGACCGTGGTCGACGCCATCCTGCGGTACAACCCGGACATCAAGGCTGAGCAGCTGGCGAACGAAGAAAGCGCCCGCCAGGTGGCGAAGGATCTGGGCATCCACCTCAAGGATGGCTGGGGTCTGGGCAAGGTGCAGATCGAAATCTTCGAAGCCACGGCCGAGCACCGCCTGATGCAGCCGACGTTCATCACCGAATACCCGAAAGAAGTGTCGCCGCTGGCCCGCTGCAAGGACAGTGACCCGTTCGTCACCGAACGCTTCGAATTCTTCGTCGGTGGCCGCGAAATCGCTAACGGCTTCTCGGAGCTGAACGACGCCGAGGACCAGGCCGAACGATTCCAGGCCCAGGTCGCCGAGAAAGACGCCGGTGATGACGAAGCCATGTTCTACGACGAAGACTACGTGATGGCCCTGGAGTACGGCCTGCCGCCCACTGCGGGCGAGGGCATCGGTATCGACCGCCTGGCCATGCTGCTGACCAACTCGCAGTCGATCCGCGACGTCATCCTGTTCCCGGCCATGCGCCCGGAACACAAGACAGAAGCCCGGAAAGACGAGGAGTAACCCATGCACCCGGCGGAGGTACTGGCCAGCCAGCTCAGGCCCGACCGGGGCTGGAGTCAACATTTGGAAACGGAGTTTCGCCAGCCCTACATGCAAAAGCTCGCGGAATTCCTGGCTGCCGAAGAACAGGCCGGCAAAACCCTGTTCCCGGCCAGCCATCATTGCTTCAATGCCCTCAACAGCACGCCGCTGGACAAAGTGCGCGTGGTGATCCTCGGCCAGGACCCCTACCATGGCCCCGGCCAGGCCCACGGCCTCTGCTTCTCCGTCCGCCCGGACGTACCCACGCCCCCGTCACTGGTAAACATCTTCAAGGAAATTCGCGAGGACCTGAGTATCGAGCCGCCGGACCACGGCTGCCTGCAACCCTGGGCGGAACAGGGCGTATTGCTGCTTAACAGCGTGTTAACAGTGGTTCAGGGCCAGGCCGGTGCCCATCAGGGCAAGGGTTGGGAAGTCTTTACCGACAAGGTCATCGAAACCATCAACCGGGAGCGGCAAGGGGTGGTGTTCCTGCTCTGGGGCAGCTACGCCAAAAAGAAAGGTCAGCACATCGACCGCAGCCGACATCATGTACTGGATGGCCCCCACCCGTCACCACTGAGCGCCTACCGCGGCTTCTTCGGCTGCAAGCATTTCTCACGCGCTAATGACTGGCTGAAGCAGGAAGGGATGCAGCCCATAGATTGGGGGCTACCTTTAAAAGCTGAGCTTCTGGATCGCTACCGTCGAGAGTCGCGAGCGTAAGCGAGTGGCCAGAGCCTCCCAAAACCGTGCGGAGCCATGGATGGCGGAGCCGAGCGTACAGGGAGGTATTCACAGCGTGTTTTGGGAGGCTCTGGCCACTCGCTGGAGCGGCCTACCGCAAAGAGTTACTTAAGCAGGGCCATAGCGGCTTCCATCTGAGCGTTGAGGTCTTCCTCCTCGCTCATGTCCACCTCGGGATCAAGACCAAGCCGATCAAAGGCGGAAATGGATTTCCAGTCCATCTCAGTCCAGGGATGATCGGAACCTGCCACCAGCTGCAAATTGGCCACCATCACCAGGTCAGCGTAGTCCGGCGCCGGCACCTCGCGCTGGAAGTTGGCATAGTCCAGTGGCACGGACTGGAGTTCCGCCGGGAAATCCCACTTTTTCAGGATCAGGTTGCCGATACGCGGATGCAGTGCATCAATGACATTATCAAGCATGATACTGCTGATCTGGATATCCTGATCCTCAACGTACCGCAAGATAGGCAGTACACCAATCAGATGAACCAGGCCGGCCAGCGTGGCCTGATCCGGCTTCAGCCGGGTGTAATGCTGGGCCAGAACGTGGCAAACACCAGCGACTTCTGTGCTGGTCTGCCATGTTGTCCGCAGACGCTTGTCGATCATGTCGGACGTGGCCTGAAACATCTGCTCCATCGCAAGTCCCATCGCCAGATTGCTGGTATAGGCCATACCCAGGCGGCTGACAGCCATGTTCAGGTTCTCGATGGCGCGGCTGCCCCGAAACAGGGGGCTGTTGCAGACACGGATGATGCGGGCGGACAGGGCGGTATCGTTACTGATGACTTTGACCAGATCCAGAATGGCGGAGTCCTCCGACTCGGCGATCTCCCGCACCTGCAGGGCGACTTCCGGAAGCGTTGGCAGCACCAGCTTGTCATTTTCGATCGCACTGATCAGATCATTTCTGATGGTTTCAACAATGTTCGACATGGTCAGTTGAGGTCCGTCGCCTGAAAATATTCAAAAATATGACGTACTTTATAGCAAAAAATCGTCGGAATGCCTGTCAACTTATGTATCTGGCGTATCGGATTGTTGCTGCTCCGGCACAGAATAAGGCAGTGCCAGTCGCTCCAGTGTGATGTCCGGAAGGGTGTCCAGGTGGAGCGGAGTATCCACGGCATTGTGACGGACAACGGCCAGACATTGTACGGACTGGTCTGCCAGACGAACGCTATTGACCACCTCACCGACGGTTTTCTCACCGGCCTTGATCGCTGTTCCGGGAGCGGGGGCAGCATCTACGCCGGTGGCGGAAACGCGAAACAGGCTTTTCTTGAGCTGGCCGAGGAAGTGCATTCGGGCAATGACTTCCTGACCTGTGTAGCAACCTTTCTTGAAATGAACGCCGAGCACGTGTTGCCAGTTCAGCATCTGGGGAACGTAGGCTTCCAAGGATTCCGGCGTGAGTCTGGCAATACCAGCCGCGATTTCCGATGCCTGCCAGTCGACGAGTTCTGTGCGTTCGGTTTCCGGGAAGGCTTCGGATTGTTGCGGCGAAAACTCACCCAGTTGCCAGAGCTCATACCGGGGAAGGCCCTCGGCCGTATTCTCGGTCCTGATCAGGTGGTGCTGGCCGACAACAAGGCTGTCGCCGGGATTGTGGAGATCGTGTGCGGCATCCTGACCGAAGCGACGGGCAATATCATCGCCAAGGATGCCAAGCACGCGGGCGCCGTCAACAGCCTCCATAGTCGTGCCGCGAAACAGCATCAGGTATTTGCGCAGCTGGCTGGTGATGTGGTCGGCCAGGTCTTCCGGCAGCGCGAGCAGTACGTCATCCCCGTCACGCACCATGCGCGTCAGACAATAGGCCCTGCCTTTGGGGGTGCTGGCCGCAGCTCGGGGCGAGAAGGCCTCGGTGACGTCCGTCAGGTTCTGACTGAACTGGCCCTGGAGAAATTTGTCGGTTCCGGAGCCTGCAATACGGACAATGCGTTGGTCTTCAAGGGTGGCCCAGGCTGAAGCAGGCAGTGGTTGGCCGGCAACGAGGGTCGATGGATCTGTCATTGGGCACTCCCGGTATCGGTGTTGCTGACGAGGGGACGGTTGGATTGGCCCAGTCTCAGCCACATCCGCAAACGGCGGAATTCGTCGGGATCGACATTGCGAAACCCTGGGCCGAAATTGGCCAGAACAACCAGGCGTGAATGGAATCTGGAGTCGGTTGGCCGAATTTTCAAGAGTGTCAGCCGGGGACTCAGCCGGCTCTCCCCTGCGACGGCGACAGGGTAGCTGTCGCCAGAGCCGAAGCGGGCCTGGAGCTGGTCGTGATCCAGGGTCAGCTCGGTAACGGTGTTGGCCGCTTTTAACAGGCTGCGCAACCAGTCCCGGGTGGCTGAGGGCCGAAGAGGCAGGTTAATCCGGCTGGACACGGTTCAGGATCATATCCACGATGCGTTGAAGGTCCGGATCCTCCGGTCGGCTACGCTGCATGAACCACTCAAACATGTCGGTGTCCTCGCAGGTCAGCAGTTTCTCGTAGCGCGCCTGGTCGTCTGCGGGCAGGTCGGGATACGCCTCTTCCACAAACGGAACCAGCAATACGTCCAGTTCCAGCATTCCCCGGCGGCTGTGCCACCACAGGCGTTTGTATTCGGTGTTGTCAGACATTCGGTTTCTCTTTCCGCTGGTCGGGTGTGTCAGGGTGATAGCGTTCTGTACGTTGTCGGGAACAATACCGTGTCCCCGGGCTCGTTGAGCAGCCCCGGGTAATCCAGGGTGTAATGGAGGCCACGGCTCTCCTTGCGCTGGAGCGCGGAGCAGATGATCAGGTCAGACACCGTAACCAGGTTGCGCAGCTCAAGCAGGTCGTTGGTGACCCGGTAGTTGCTGTAGAACTCACCTATTTCCCGCGACAGCAGATCGACGCGGTGCTTGGCTCTCTGCAGACGCTTGGTGGTTCGTACAATGCCAACATAGTCCCACATAAAATGGCGCAGTTCGTCCCAGTTGTGGGAGATTACCACGTCCTCGTCGGAATCCCGCACCTGACTTTCGTCCCAGTCCGGCACCGGCGGCGGTGGCGGAATGTCGGCTTCCCGGCGGGTAATGTCGGCGGCAGCCGCGCGCCCATACACCAGGCACTCCAGCAGGGAATTGCTGGCCATGCGATTGGCGCCGTGCAGGCCGGTAAAAGCGGCTTCCCCAACCACATACAGCTGGTTGATGTCGGTGCGGGCGCGGTCATCACTGACAATGCCGCCACAGGTGTAGTGTGCCGCCGGTACCACGGGGATGGGCTCTTTGGTGATGTCGATGCCAAACTCAAGGCACTTCTCGTAAATGGTCGGGAAGTGATGTTTGATAAAGTCGGCCGGCTTGTGGCTGATGTCCAGGTACAGGTGGTCGGCGCCCAGGCGTTTCATTTCATGGTCGATGGCGCGGGCCACGATGTCGCGGGGCGCGAGTTCTCCGCGCTTGTCGAACCGGTCCATGAAGCGGCTGCCGTCCGGAAGCTTGAGCACGCCGCCTTCACCCCTTACGGCTTCCGTGATCAGGAAGGACTTGGCGTGAGGGTGGTACAGGCAGGTCGGATGGAACTGGTTGAATTCCATGTTGGAAACCCGGCACCCCGCACGCCAGGCCATCGCGATGCCGTCGCCAGACGCGCCGTCCGGGTTGGTGGTGTAGCGATAGGCCTTGCTGGCACCGCCGGTGGCGATCACGGTAAAACGGGCCCGGATCAGCTCAACGTGATTGTCTTCCAGGTTGAGAACGTAGGCGCCGACACAGCGATTGCCCGGCAATGACAGTTTGCGGTTGGTGATCAGGTCCACCGCTACCCGGCCCGATATCAGGGTGACATTGGGGCGTGCCTGTGCCTGAGATGTTAGGGTGGTGGAAACGGCATGTCCGGTGGCGTCCGCGGCATGAATGATGCGTCGGTGGCTGTGGCCGCCCTCACGAGTCAGGTGATACTGCGAGCGTTCGTCACGGGTGAAATCCACTCCCGAGTCGATAAGCCAGTTGATGCTCTCCTTGCCGTGTTCGACGGTGAATTGCACGGCGTCTTCATGGCACAGTCCGCCTCCGGCATTCAGCGTATCCTGGATATGGTTCTCCAGGGAGTCTTCGTCATCCAGTACCGCCGCAATGCCACCCTGGGCCCAGAGTGTGGCCCCACTGCTGATGTCGGCCTTGCTCACGACACAGACATTCAGGTGCTCCGGCAGATTGAGAGCGACGGTAAGGCCGGCAGCACCGCTGCCGATAATCAGGACATCGTATTCGTGAGATTGTGGCATTGGGTCGTTATCGCGGGCCATAATGTGGACGTGTATTGAACTAAACTTTACGCTTGCTGTCTATTTGCCCTGACGAGGGCAAGGCCTGACCTGGCCCTGGCCGATTTTCAAATGGACGCCGGACAGCATCATGACGCAAAGTAATTCAAGGCAGGCAGGCCAGTTGGCTATAAAACTTGAGCGCCCCGGCAATCCGTCCATGACTCCGGATACTGATCAGCACAAGGGGGATACCCCCGACAGCCAGACCGATCTCCAGCTCGTACGCAAAGTGCGTCATGGTGACCGGGCAGCGTTTGACCTTCTGGTCGTCAAGTATCAGTCCCGGGTGGCCTCCATCATCAGCCGGTATATCTACGACAGCCAGGAAGTGCAGGACCTGACCCAGGAAACCTTTGTGAAGGCCTTTCGGGCAATGGACCGGTTTCGTGGTGACAGCGCATTCTATACCTGGCTCTACCGGATTGCCGTCAATACCGCCAAAAATTTCCTTGAGGCCCGTGGTCGAAGGCCGCAGGGGAGTGCGGATGTCACCGAAGCGGAAAACTTTGAAGACGGCGCCAGGCTGCGGGACAGCGCGTCCCCGGAGAAACTGCTGCAGCGGGAGCAGTTGCAGCAGGAACTGGGCAGGGCAATATCGAACCTGCCGGAGGAACTCCGCTCCGCTTTTCTGCTCAGAGAATATGATGGTCTGAGCTATGAGGATATCGCGCGCATACTGGAGTGCCCGATTGGCACCGTCCGGTCCCGGATATTCAGGGCCCGGGATGCTGTTGATCGACAGCTCGGGCCGCTACTCAATAATTCCCAGACGTGAATGAGGTTGCATCCCATGGATGATCGTCTCAGAGAAACACTGTCTGCCATGATGGACGATGAAGCGGATGAGCTATCCGTCCGACGGCTGTTGTCCCATGGTAAGCAGAACGATGTCCGCTCCCAGTGGCAGCGCTGGCAGCAAGTGCGGGATCTCATGCACCATTGCCACGTTCCCTCGGATGCTGTCGATGTCAGTGCCGGTGTCAGGCGCACGCTCTCAGGTCAGGATGCCGCCGGAACCGGTACCGGAGTCGAGGCCGTTAACGTGCGTCAGGCCAGGAGCTGGCACTGGCCGGCAGTTGCCATGGTGAGTCTGGCGTTGATTGTCGGGTTTGGCGCCGGTGCAGGCTGGGACTCATCCGCGCTCGAAGGACAGGTTGCCGGAGTCTCCAGTGCGGATGCCGCTGCGCCAGGTGAAGGCGTGGATGACAAGGTTCAGGAAGTCGCCCTGCAGGGGCTGGACGAGGAACAATGGGAACATCTGAGTCGATATCTGCTTGAGCATGCTCAGCACAACAGCGTGGGAGCTGGCCGGGGATCCGTTGGCTATGCCCGGCTGGTCAGTGCATCAGCCCCGGCTTACTAATATTCGGGAGTGGAATGGTCGATGTTGAATTGGCGGGCAATCACCCGGTATTGGCGGGTTCACAGACTCTGTTTGGTGACTGTCGCGATGCTCTCCGCGGCCTGGCCTGCCGTAGCGGTCAGCGCAGAATCCGAAAACGGTGCCGCGTCAGAGACTGCTGAACAATGGCTGGCCCGTTTGGGCCCGGCGCTCAATATGACCTCCTATCGCGGCGTGTTTGTATATGCCCGTGGAGACCAGGTCAGTTCCCTGCAAATTGCCCATCGCTACCGTGACGGCGTGGTTGAGGAGCGCCTGGTGCTCCAGGATGGCGGCAGTGGTGAAATCGTCCGCAAGGGCATGCGGGTTGTCTGTGTTCTGCCTGACCAGGGGCGTATCCAGCTGGATCAGGTGATTCCTTCCGGTCCGTTTGCAGAAGCGTTTTCGAGCCAGCTCATGCCGGTAATCCAGTGGTATACCCCGGAGTTGATGGGGGAGGACCGGGTGGCCGGCTACGAAGTGGTGAAAATTGCACTCCAGGCACGGGATGAGCACCGCTACAGTCACCGCTTGTGGCTTGAGAAATCCACCGGTCTGCTGGTCAAGAGTCATGTCCGCTCGGATACCGACGAGGTGTTGGAGCACTTCCAGTTTACCAGCCTGGAAATCACGGATAATCTGCCAGACAGCGAATTTCAGGTGCAGACCCGGGGGCAGGAAATAGAGCGCTCCCTGAGCGACGGGAATTCGTCTTCCCAGGCACCGCGAATGGATGGCTGGATACTGCGTTGGCAGCCCGAGGGTTTTATGCCCGCCGCCGCGCCGCGCTCCGGCAATGGTCAGGCGGTAGCATTTTCAGACGGGCTGGCGGCCTTTTCGGTGTTTGTCGAGCCGACGGGGCGGATTACCATGCCCACCGGGGCGTCCAGGATTGGCGCCACTACCGTATACATCAATCAGTTGGAGACAGGAGACCGTTCCTTTATGGTGACAGTGGTCGGTGAAGTGCCCCCGGCAACGGCGAAGAAAGTGGCGGAATCCGTGGAGGTAGACGATGCCATGGCGTTTGAGACGGCCCGGCGATGATTACTGAAAATGGCAAGGTTGTGGCGGTCGACGGCGCGCGTGCCTGGGTACAGACCATTCGCAATAGCGCCTGCCAGAGTTGTGCGGCCCGTCATGGGTGTGGTCAGCGTGCGCTGGCCGGCGCGACCGGTGGCCGGGCCAACCAGGTACTGGTGGCTAATGACCTGGATGCGCAGGTGGGCGACGAAGTCACCCTGGCCATTGATGAGGCAGCCTTGTTGAGGGCGTCGTTGCTCGTTTATGCCGTGCCGTTGTTGTTGATGGTGGTGGGTGCGGTACTGGGTTATCAGGGATCAGGGGGGCAGGATCCTGCTTCTATCGCTGGCGCGGTGGCGGGGCTTGCCGGTGGCTTTGTGCTGGTTCGCTGGCTGCAGCGACACTCTGCCCACCGTTACGAACCCCGGTTGATCCGAATTGCTACCGCCATCGACAGACATGTGCCCGCAAATCCTACCGTTTTGTAAGTTGAAAATCGCGTATCTGACTACAGAATATTCGTAAAGCTCTGATAAACAGGGGGTTCTAAATGTTAACAATAAACCAAGAGCGCAGAACGCTGGCCACAACCTCCGGTGGTGCATCCACGGCTTTGGCATTCGTTCTCTGCCTGATGGTATCTCTGGTCTGGGCCCAGGGAGCCAGTGCACGCAGTCTTCCGGATTTCACCGAACTGGTGGAGGAGAACTCCGGCGCCGTGGTCAACATCAGTACGACCAGCGCTCCTTCGCCTTCCTCCCACAGTGGTGGCGGCTACCCCGGTATGCCGTTTGATGAGCGCCAGTTGGAACAGCTGCCGGAATTCTTTCAGGACTTCTTTCGCGGGCCACAGTCCCCGTTTGGTGGCAGTCCCGGGCGTTCAGAGCCTCGTCGTTCCATGGGGTCCGGGTTCATTGTCTCGAAAGACGGGTATGTGCTGACTAACAATCACGTGATTGAGGGCGCCGATGAGATTGTCGTGCGGCTGAGTGACCGGCGTGAATTACAGGCAACCCTGGTGGGTACGGATCCCCGCTCCGATATGGCCGTGCTCAAGATTGAGGATGGTGACGACCTTCCGGTGGTCAAGATCGGCCAGTCCCGGGACCTGGAAGTGGGGGAATGGGTGCTGGCCATTGGTTCTCCCTTCGGTTTTGATTACACCGTCACTGCCGGTATTGTCAGTGCGCTCGGTCGTTCCCTGCCTACCGAGAACTATGTACCGTTCATCCAGACTGACGTGGCCATTAATCCGGGGAACTCCGGCGGCCCGCTGTTCAATCTTGACGGCGAAGTGGTCGGCATCAATTCCCAGATCTACACCCGCTCCGGGGGCTTCATGGGGGTTTCCTTTGCCATTCCCATCGATGATGCCATGAATGTCTTCAGACAGATTCGTGACAAGGGGACGGTAGCCCGCGGCTGGCTGGGTGTACTGATTCAGGAAGTGAATCGGGACCTGGCCGAATCCTTTGGTCTCAAGCGTCCCAGGGGCGCCTTGATTGCGGAAGTCATGGCAGGGTCACCGGCTGAGAAGGCGGGTCTGGAAGCGGGCGATATCGTGCTTGAGTACGACGGTGACGATGTCGAGCTATCGTCGGACCTGCCGCCGATGGTGGGGCGCACACCGGTCGGCGAGTCCGCTTCACTGGTGGTGCTCAGGGAAGGTCGGGAGATGAGCCTGGATGTGGAGATTGGCAAGCTGCCCGAACAGGGTGATGGTCAGGCACGCGCTCCCGCAACGGATCAGAATGGCCCGGCGTCGGCACCGTTGGGGTTGACGGTTGAGCCGATACCCGCGGAGCTCGCCGATTCCATGGAGCTGGAGTCAGGTGTTCTGGTTACCCATGTTGGCCGGGGGCCGGCTTTGAACGCGGGCATTCGTCCGCGGGACGTGATCACCGAGGTCCACCGCAAGCCGGTTGGTTCGGTCGAGGAGTTTCACGAAGTCGTATCCTCATTGCCCGATGATCGTGCCGTGTCGGTTCGCATCGTGCGTCAGGGGCGGGCCATCTACCTTGTCATGAAACCCTGATCCGGCAATGGTCTGGAAGCCCCGGGTAATGTCTGGTCAGGGACATTGCCCGGGGCTTTTGTTATACTTCCGGAACTAAACAAGAACGTTGGCCACGGACCGGACCTGCCCGAATGATGAACAAAAAGGAACTTCCCCTGAGGACACTTCTGAAATTCCGCAACGCCTGGGTTGCGTGGCTTCTGTTGGCTGCCAGTATCGCGGTGACTCTTTTACTTTGGCAGGTTTCCATCCGACTGGTTGAAGACCGGACGGAGGCCCGTTTCCGTACCCAGTCGCTCCAGCTCAAGACCGCCATCGAAGAACGGTTGCTGAACTATGAGCAGGTACTGGCCGGCAGCGCGGGTCTGTTTGCTGTAGCCGGCGAGGTGAGTCGCGATGAGTGGCGGGAGTACGTGGACAAGGTCGATATAGACCGTTACTACCCCGGGATACAGGGGATTGGCTATGTCGAACGTATTGGCGTGCGGCGCATGGCGGATCATATTTCCTCGGTCCGTGCCGAGGGCGTGCGCAATTACCTGGTCACGCCGTTGGGGGCCGGACCGGATTATTACCCGATGGTATACCTGGAGCCCGGTACGGAACGCAATCGCAGGGCGCTTGGTTACGATGCTTTCAGTGACCCCATTCATCGCCGCGCAATGGAAGAAGCCCGGGATGATGCCATACCCACGGTCACCGGGAAAGTGATCCTGGTTCAGGAAGAGGTGGCGGAAGATCAGGCCAGCTTCCTGATGTATTACCCGGTGTACCAGGGCGGGGAGATTCCGGACCTCCGTACGGAGCGCCGGATGATGTTGGCCGGTTACGTGTTCAGTGCATTCCGTATGAATAACCTGATTGACGGCATCGTCGGTCTGATTTCGCCTTTCCTGGATGTGCGTATCTACGACGGTAACCGGGTCTCCCGGGACGCGGTGATGTATGGCTCCAACCTCGGTTCCCTGGATAACGAATTCAGTTTTGAAATGAGCCAGACCATCCGCCATGGCGGTCGGAACTGGCTGTTACAGACCCGCTCGACACCCGCCTTTGATTTTCTGGCGTCCGATCCCAGGCCCCCGATTGTGCTGGGTGCCGGTATTGTCATCAGTCTGTTGTTGTTCCTGTTCGTCCTGACGCTGATCCGCTCCCGCATACTCGCGCAGGTGGGTGCAGGCCGTTACCGCGCCATTACCGAAGGCGCAGCCAATGTCACCCTGGTGCTTGGCCGCGATGGCAAGCCGCAGTATGCAAGCCCCTCCAGCCTGGACATACTTGGTTTTGATCCCGACAGGCTGCATGAGCTGGACTTCGAGTCGATTGTTCACAGCGATGACTGGCCACAGTTGGTGACCGGATTTGATGATGCAGTCGGAACTCCCGGCAAACAAATGCCGGTTATTCGCGCCCGGGTGCGTGATGCCGAAGGCCAGTGGCGGGACATGGAAGGCACATATACCGCGATGCTGAGTGTGCCAGGGGTGAACGGTGTGGTGCTGAGCCTGCGGGACCTGACGCAATTGAAAGCGGCGCAGTCGGAACTGCATCGCCTCGCGTTCTATGATCCTTTGACCGGTCTGGCGAATCGTCAGCTGTTCCGTGACCGGCTGAATCACGTGGTTCGCCGGAGCCGCCGTAGCGGGGAGCCGGCCGCGCTGATGTTTCTGGACCTTGACGGGTTCAAGCGGATCAACGATACCCTCGGGCACGATTCCGGCGATGAACTGTTGAAGCAGGTTGCCCAGTGGCTCACTGGCTGCGTGCGGGAGGAGGATTCCGTTGCCCGCCTCGGTGGGGACGAGTTTGTTGTCCTGCTGTCGAGAATCAGCAGCCCGGATGCCGCCGGCAAAGTGGCGGAAACCATTCTGAGGCGGCTGTGCCAGCGCATCCGCCTGAACGAGCACGAAGTAGGTATTACCGTCAGTATCGGTATAACCATGATTCCCCATGACAGCGAGGAATCCGGTACCTTGATGAAGTATGCTGACCTTGCCATGTATCGTGCCAAGGAGATGGGCCGGAATACCTATCAGTTCTTTACCCCGGCGATGAATATCCAGGCGGCGCGTCGACTGTTGCAGCAGGAGGAGTTGGCGACCGCACTGGATGGTGATCGTTTCGTTCTTCACTATCAGCCGAAGGTGGACCTTGAAACCGAACGGGTGATCGGTGTTGAAGCCTTCCTGCGCTGGCATCACCCGGAGAGGGGGCTGGTGTCGGCCCAACAGTTCATCGGGCTGGCGGAGGAAACGGGCCTTATTGTACGGCTCGGGGAGATTGCCCTGCGCCAGGCCTGCATTCAGGTGCAGGCGCTTGAGCGCGCCGGCTTCGAATCGCTCAAAATGGCGGTGAACCTGTCCGTGCACCAACTGATTGATCCGGGGTTCCTGGACATGGTGCGCCAGGTGATTACCGAAACCGGAGTATCACCAGAGCGGCTGGAACTGGAAATGCCGGCGGAACTGCTGAATGAAGATCCCCGTCGGTTGCGGGAATTGCTGGTGTCCCTGCACGATCTCGGTGTGTGTCTGATCCTTGATGACTTCGGCACCGGTTCCTGTTCCCTGGTGGCGTTGCAGCAACTGCCGCTGAATGTGATCAAGATTGACCATCGGTTTATCCGCGACATCCCCTATAATGTCAGCGCCACTGACGTGGCGTCCGCGGTCATTGCCCTGGCCAGGAAGCTGCACCTGACCGTCGTGGCGGAGGGTGTGGAAACGCCCCAGCAACTCAGCTTCCTTAAAACGGCCGGGTGCGCCCAGTGTCAGGGCAATCTGTTCAGCTATCCGCTGGACGAGGATGCGCTGATTGGCTTCCTGATTCGGCAGTATGAGCGGCCGCTTATTTCCTGATCATGGCAATGGCGGCTAGTAACCGGTAAAATCACGCCGTTCCCGGACTGCGGTAGCGGCCCCTCCGGGCTCAATCCTTCGTCTTATATGAGTATTCATTGTCTGTGACTGAACTGAGCCGAATCCGTAACTTTTCCATCATCGCCCACATCGACCATGGTAAATCCACACTCGCGGACCGTTTTATCCAGGTTTGCGGCGGCCTGACCGACCGAGAAATGGCGGAACAGGTGCTGGACTCCATGGACCTTGAGCGTGAGCGCGGGATTACCATCAAGGCCCAGAGCGTCACGCTCAACTATAAAGCCCGGGATGGTCAGGAATACAAGCTGAACTTTATCGACACCCCGGGGCATGTGGACTTTTCCTACGAGGTATCTCGGTCTCTGTACGCCTGTGAAGGGGCGCTGCTGGTAGTGGATGCCGGCCAGGGCGTGGAAGCCCAGTCCGTGGCCAATTGCTACACCGCCATCGAGCAGGGGCTGGAAGTAGTGCCGGTGCTCAACAAGATGGATCTGCCCCAGGCCGAGCCGGAGCGGGTTGCAGCTGAAATTGAGGATATCATCGGTATTGAGGCTTCCGATGCCGTGCGTTGCAGTGCCAAGAGCGGACTGGGAGTAGAAGATGTACTGGAAGACCTGATCCGCAAGATACCGCCTCCCAAAGGTGATCGGGACGCGCCTTTGCAGGCGCTGATTATCGACTCCTGGTTTGATAATTACCTGGGGGTTGTCTCCCTGGTCCGGGTCACCGAAGGCACCCTGAAAAAGGGTGACAAGATCGTGATCAAGTCCACTGGCAAGGCCTGGAACGCGGACAAAGTGGGTATTTTTAATCCCAAGCCCAAAGACACCGACATTCTCCAGTCCGGTGATGTGGGCTTCGTGGTTGCAGGCATCAAGGACATCCATGGTGCGCCGGTGGGCGATACCATCGTGCACCAGAAATTCGCCCAGGAAACGCCCATGCTGCCTGGTTTCAAGAAGGTGAAACCCCAGGTGTACGCCGGGTTGTTCCCGGTCAGTGCGGACGATTATGACGATTTCCGGGATGCCCTGGAAAAGCTCACCCTGAACGATGCCTCGCTGTTTTTCGAGCCGGAAAACTCCGATGCCCTGGGCTTCGGGTTCCGTTGCGGTTTCCTTGGCATGCTCCACATGGAAATAATCCAGGAGCGGCTGGAGCGGGAATACGACATTGACCTTATTACCACCGCCCCGACGGTCATCTATGAAGTGCTGAACAAGCAGAATGAGACGTTGTCGGTGGACAATCCGTCACGGCTTCCGGATGTTGGGTCCATTGAGGAAATGCGCGAGCCAATCGTCGAGGCCAACATTCTGGTGCCCCAGGAGCATCTTGGTAACGTTATCGCCCTGTGCGAAGAGAAACGGGGTGTTCAGAAGAACATGCACTTCATGTCGACCCAGGTACAGCTCACCTATGAGTTGCCGATGGCGGAAGTGGTGATGGACTTCTTTGACCGCATCAAGTCCGCAAGCCGCGGCTTTGCCTCCCTGGATTACCATTTCACCCGTTTCCAGACGGCCAATCTGGTGCGTCTTGATGTGTTGATTAATGGCGAGCGGGTGGACGCCCTTGCGTTGATCGTGCATAAGGATCAGGCCCACTACAAGGGCCGGCAACTGATCGAAAAGATGAAAGAGCTGATCCCGCGTCAGATGTTTGATATCGCCATTCAGGCTGCCATTGGCACTCACGTGGTGTCGCGGGTGACGGTGAAAGCGCTTCGCAAGAACGTGACCGCCAAGTGTTACGGTGGTGACGTAAGTCGTAAGAAGAAACTGCTGCAGAAGCAGAAAGAAGGTAAAAAACGCATGAAGCAACTGGGCAATGTTGAGGTGCCTCAGGAAGCGTTCCTTGCCGTACTGAAAGTGGATAAATAAAAGGCACCTGAATGGATATTGATTTTCCCCTGGTCCTGGTTGTATTGACGTTTGCAACGGGCCTTATCTGGCTGGCAGACAGACTGTTTCTCCGCAAGCGCAGAATGGCCGGTGTGCCCTCCGATGAAGACGCACAGGGGACCGAGGCGGAGCAACCCAAAGAGCCTTACCTGGTGGATCTGAGCCGTTCCTTTTTTCCGGTGCTGGCGATCGTCCTGGTGCTGCGCTCGTTTCTGGTGGAACCCTTCCAGATACCGTCGGGGTCGATGTTACCGACGCTTGAAGTGGGCGACTTCATTCTGGTGAACAAGTACGCCTATGGCCTGCGGCTGCCGGTGGCCGGTACCAAGATTCTTGATGTGGATGACCCGGATCGTGGTGAGGTGGTGGTCTTCCGCTACCCCGAGGATGGACGCACCAACTACATCAAGCGTGTGGTCGGTTTGCCCGGAGATCATGTCCGCTACCGCAACAAGGATCTGTTTATCAATGGCGACAAGGTGGATTCCCGGTTTGTGGCACGACTGCCACCGATGGAACTCCGCCGTGAGACCCTGGGTGATATCGAACACAACCTCTTCCTGACCCTGGGGCGTCCGGGTGGCTCGGGTGAGGGCGAATGGACGATACCAGAGGGGCATTATTTTGTGATGGGTGATAACCGCGACAACAGTAACGACAGCCGTTACTGGGGGACGGTGCCGGATGAACTGATCGTGGGAAAGGCATTTGCCATCTGGATGCACTGGAAATCACTGACCAGTCTGCCATCCTTTGATCGTGTCGGCGCCATTGAATAATTTTCAAGGAGTGCAGTCTGAATGAAGAAGAATAAAGTCTCTTCAATGGGGCGTCAGGGCGGTGCCTCGGCCCTTACCATGTTGGTGATGGTGCTGTTTTTTGGCAGCTTGTTGACGCTGGTGATCAAGCTGGGACCGGCCTATCTGGATGATATTACTATTCAGGAAGCTCTTGAGGGTCTGGAAGGCACGGAAGGTCTTTCGACCATGGGGCCTCCCCAGGTAAGGAGCCTGATCAACAAAAGGTTGAGCGTGAACAACGTCCGCGGTTTTGATGCCAAACAGATCAGTGTTGAGAAAAACGGTGAATTTGTAGTGATTAAGGTGGACTATGAGGTGCGTAATAACCTGTTCCGTAACGTGGATACTGTCATCCACTTCCAACACGAATACGAGATGAAGGGCCAGTGAGTTCACAACCGGATCTGGAACAACTACAGCGTCGTATCGGGTATCAGTTCAAGACGCCGGAGCGCTTGCTGCTGGCACTGACACACCGCAGTTATGGCAACCAGAATAACGAGCGGCTGGAGTTCCTGGGGGATTCCATCGTGAATATGGTTATTGCCGAACACCTCTACCTGCAGTTCGAGAAAGCGCGGGAAGGCCAGTTAAGTCGCCTGCGCGCCCGTATGGTCAAAGGCGTGACCCTTGCCGAGATCGGGCGTGAGTTTGAATTGGGAAAATACCTCAGGCTGGGGTCCGGTGAACTGAAAAGCGGTGGATTCCGCCGCGAATCGATCCTTGCGGATGCCGTAGAGTCCATCATCGGCGCCATCTACCTCGACAGTGATTTCGACACCTGTCGTCAGCAGGTTCTGCGCTGGTTTGAACAACGCTTGAAGAACCTGGACCTCCAGGACACCCAGAAAGATCCGAAAACCCGTCTTCAGGAATATCTGCAATCGCGCCAGTTTCCCCTGCCGCGGTACGATGTGATCTCGGTGGACGGAGAAGCCCATGCACAGACTTTCCATGTTTCCTGCGCTTTGCCGTCACTGGGTCGTAATACTTCCGGTGTTGGCAGCAGTCGTCGAATTGCCGAGCAGCAGGCCGCCCGTAATGCCCTGAAGGAACTGGGCGTGGAGAACGACTAATGAACGATATTACTAGTCCGGACGATCCGGACAGCCGCTGTGGCTTTGTGGCCATCGTCGGCCGGCCGAACGTGGGCAAGTCCACGTTGCTGAACCATATTCTCGGCCAGAAGCTGAGCATAACCTCCCGCAAGCCTCAGACCACTCGCCATCAGGTGCTGGGTATCAAGACCATGGGGCCGGTGCAGGCGATCTATGTTGATACCCCGGGTATGCACGAGGATGAGCCCAGGGCCCTGAACCGCTACATGAACAAGGCCGCGACTTCGGCGCTGATTGATGTGGATGTGGTGGTGTTCGTCGTCGACCAGATGGCCTGGACCACCGCGGATGAACTGGTTCTGGAGAAACTGTCCAAGCTCAAGTGCCCGGTGATCCTGGCGGTCAACAAGGTCGACAAGATCGAAAAGCGGGAAGCGTTGTTGCCGCACCTGGACATGCTCTCGAAGAAACGGGAGTTCACCGAAATCATCCCGCTGTCGGCCCTCAAGGAAATGAACCTGCAACCACTGGAAGAGGCGGTTGGTCGCTACCTTCCCCAGAGCGTGCATTTCTATCCGGACGATCAGATCACCGATCGCAGCGAGCGCTTCATGGCGGCCGAAATGGTTCGTGAGAAAATCACCCGGCAGCTGGGAGCGGAGTTGCCATACTCCGTGGCAGTGGAGATTGAAGAGTTTCGCCGTGATGGCAAGACTCTGCATATATCCGCTCTGATACTGGTGGAAAGGGAAGGCCAGAAGAAGATCATTATCGGTGATAAAGGCGAGCGTATGCGCCGCATTGGCCAGGAGTCCCGCACGGATATGGAGCGCCTGTTTGACAGCAAAGTCATGCTGCGCCTGTGGGTCAAGGTCAAGCGGGGCTGGGCTGACAGTGACCGGGCCCTGAAGAGCCTGGGCATGAACGACTTCTGATCGCGCCATGGCCGGGACAGTGCAACAGGAACCGGCGTATGTGCTTCATCGCCGTCCGTGGCGGGAAACCAGCCTGCAGGTCGACGTTTTTACCCTGAACGCCGGCCGGCAGTCGTTGATCGCCCGTGGTGCCAACAGCGCCAAAAGCCCGCTCAAGGCTCAGTTGCAGCCGTTCCAGCCGTTGCTGCTGGACTGGACCGGCCGCAGCAACCTGAAAACCCTGACCCAGGCAGAGGTGCGCAGTGGTCCCTCGCTTAACCGCACGACTGCGTTGTACAGCGGGTTGTATATTAATGAGTTGCTGCAGAGGATCCTGCCAGTGGCGGATCCCCATCCCTCCCTGTTTGCCGCCTACATTGATGTCATCGCCGAACTGGCGCTCACGGACGACGTTGAACCGGTGCTGCGCCGGTTTGAGCGTTCATTTGCCGAGGCGCTGGGTTACAGCTTCGCCTGGGACATGGCGACGGATACCGGAATCGGGGTCGAGGCGGGCCAGAGCTACTGCTATGATCCGGAGCAGGGCATTTTGCAGCGCCCGGACCGGAATGTACGGTTAAGGCGTCTGTCGGGAGATACCTTGCTTGCCCTGGCGGAGGGAGACCTGCAGTCACCGGAATGCCGTCGTACCGCCAAACGGGTCATGCGCGTGTTGGTGGACTACCTGTTACAGGGCAGGCCACTGCACAGCAGGAGCCTTTTCAGTCATGCACGGAGAGAACCGAATGAATCCTAGAGTGTTACTTGGTGTGAATATTGATCACGTGGCCACCCTCCGTCAGGCGCGGGGCACCCGCTATCCTGATCCGGTCCAGGCGGCACTGCTGGCGGAAGAGGCCGGTGCTGACGGGATCACCATTCATCCACGGGAAGATCGCCGTCACATCCAGGATCGTGACGTGCTGATGCTCAAGGAGACCCTGCAGACCAAGATGAACCTTGAGATGGCGGTGACCGATGCCATGCTGGCGTTCGCGGAACAGGTGAGGCCGGAATGCGTCTGCCTGGTGCCAGAGAAGCGGGAGGAGCTCACCACCGAGGGCGGGCTGGACGTTGACGGTCAGGAGGCCCGGGTGGCCAAGGCCTGCGAGCGTCTGGCGAGGATCGGTGCTGAAGTGTCCCTGTTTATTGATCCGGATCCGGTGCAGATTGATGCTGCGGTTCGCTGCGGCGCACCCGTCGTGGAGCTACACACGGGTGAATACGCCGAGGCTGACGAGCCTCAGGCCGTGGAATCGGCTTTCGGGATACTGGCTGACGCTGTGGCTTACGCCCGTAAAAAGGGGTTGATCGTGAACGCCGGCCATGGATTGCACTATCACAATACCGAGCGGGTGGCGGCCATTCCCGGCATCAATGAGCTGAATATCGGTCACGCCATTATTGCCCGGGCGGTCTTCACTGGCCTGAAGGATGCGGTGCGTGACATGAAGACCATTCTTGAGAGTGCCCGGAGCCGCTAGTTCAGGAAAGCGCCCTCAGTTCAGCGTGTTGGTGTTTTCGGCGTCCGTTGTCCCGCTCTCGGATTGCTGGCGGAACAGGGATTGCCAGTCTGTCTGGTCGCTCCATATCTGAAGTCTCTCTATGGCCGCCAGTAACTGATCTTTCTGGTAGGCCATGTCCGCCGAAGAACACTTGAGCGCGGTTTCGAACTGATTGGCGGCAGCGCGCAGTTCCGGAACGCCGCAGTAGCGGGTAGCGCCATGCAGTTTATGGACGCACTCAAGAAGCGGTTCAAGATCGCCCTCTCTCCAGAAGTTGCGGACCTTGTCCGCATCCGCTGACAGCTGCTCAAGAAGCATGCTGAACAGCTCCTCCGCGAGATCCGCCTTGCCGGCGGCCAACTGAATGCTCTCCTCAACGCTGACGGATTCCTGCTGGAGGTTGCGGGTTGATGGCCTCAGGGTCTTGCGGGTGTCCCTGACTTCCGGAATCCGGCCTTGTTCTGGCTGCGGTGAGGCATCAGAGGAATAACCGGTGTATTCGCGAATGGTTTCGACCAGTTGGTTGCTGCTGATAGGTTTGGCGAGATAGCCATCGAATCCCTGGCGTGCCAGGCGGTCCTGCTCGTCAGCCAGGGCGTGGGCGGTGAGGGCGATCACCGGGGTGCGATGGGTTTTGCTGTCCATGGCGCGCAACCGGGCCGTGGTCTCGACGCCGTCCATGCCGGGCATTTGCAGGTCCATGAAAACCAGGTCAAAGGGGTTTTTGCGGGCCTTGCTGATGGCTTCAAAGCCACTGGAAGCGCCTTCCGCGTTGACCTGGCAGTCTTTCAGCAAGGTCATAACCAGCTTCAGGTTGGCGTCGTTATCGTCCACCGCAAGGATCCTTGGCATGGCTCCGGACGGTTGCCACAGCGGTGGCGCGGGGTGTTCCAGCAGGGTTTTCTGTCCGGCGCTGATACCGTGAACCAGCAACAATAGCTCGTCATATAGGGCATCCCGGCACACAGGTTTTGTCAGGTGCCCGCTGGCGAGGCCGGAGAGGGGCGTGTCGTGGGTGTCCAGGGTCGGCGTTAACAGGAGTGTCCGGCAGTCACGCTCCAGCTCCAGAGTCCGTACCAGACCGCAGTACTGACTGGAATTCAGCAAATGGCGGGTAATCCCGACGATGGCGAGGGCATAACCGGACTGGTTGCGCTGGGCCTCTTCCACCTGTTCCTGCATGGCGCCAGGGGAGGCGACCACATCGACCAACATGCCCCATTCCCTGAGCATGTGCTCCACCGCGAGGCCAGTGGTCTTCTGTTGTTCCAGGTAAATAGCCCGTTCCCCCCGCAGGGTGTCCCGGGGAGCGATGGCCTCGCCGGAGCAGGACAGCTCCGAGGTGAGGGTGAACCAGAACGTCGATCCCTTGCCAAGGTCGCTTTGCAGGCCGATCTTGCCGCCCATTTCCTCGACCAGCCGTTTGGAGATCGCCAGCCCCAGGCCGGTACCGCCATACTGGCGCGCGGTTGAGGCGTCCGCCTGATTGAAGGCATTGAACAGGGATTGTTGCTGGGCCCGGGAAAGGCCCACGCCGGAGTCGGTGATGCTGATGCGCAGGGTCACCCTGTTGCTTTCCTGGTCCTCTTCTTCGAGGCTGGCCCGGAGCACGACTTCGCCGGTCTGGGTGAACTTGATGGCGTTATTGACCAGGTTGGTAATCACCTGTTTGACCCGCAACGGGTCGCCCATGATGTTGTCGGGTACGTCGTTATAGACCAGCGGCACCAGGTCGAGGTTCTTGCCGTGGGCGGCCGGGGCCAGCATGACCATGACATCCTCGACGATGTCCCTCAGCTGGAACGGAACTCGGTCCAGGATCAGTTTTCCGGCTTCGATTTTTGAGAAATCCAGGATGTCATTGATGATGGTCAGCAGGATCTCCGAGGATTTTCGGATGGTGCTGAGATGGTCCCGCTGTTGGCGCGGCAGCGGGCTTTTCATCAGCAGTTCGGTGAAACCGATAATGCCATTGAGGGGCGTACGTATCTCGTGGGACATGTTGGCGAGAAACTCGGATTTGATCCGGCTGGCCTCCAGGGCTTCCTTGCGGGCGAAATCCAGTTCGATGTTCTGGATCTCAATGGTTTCCAGGGTTTCCCGCAGATCCTCGGTGGCCTGGTCAATGTTCTGCTGCATTTCCGCCTGGGCTTTGCTGAGCTCCTCCGCCATGGCGTTGAGGCCGGATTCCAGTTGCTCGAACTCGGGGCCAGCGGCGGTATGTACGCGGGTGTCCAGCTTGCCTTCCTTGAGTTTGGCAACGGCCTCGTTCAGTTCGAAAACCGGATCGGTAAAAGCACGACTGAGGCGCATGGCGATGATGAGACTGAGAATGACGCCCCCCAGTACCAGCATCAGTGAGATCAGCAGCGCCTTGTAGGTTTCCTTTTCTGTGCGGATGTGGGACATCTCCACGGCCGCCCAGCCCAGAGGCTCCCGCACCCCACTAACGGGCTGTCCGGCATCCGGGTCCAGCATGCTTTCGATCATCAGGTCCTGAAGGAAAACCGGGGTGACGAACAGGGTGCTGTTCTCGCGGAAGATGCGCCAGGGGCGATCCGCCGTAAGGTCCTCGGCGGAGATAGCGTCGGTGCTTCCCGGGCCGGTATGCAGCAGACGCTGACGTTCGGCGTTGAAAAACGTGATGGAACGTACGTCCTGCTCTTCCAGAAGGGCGTTGGAAAGGCTGTTCAGCAGACTTCTGTTGGCGGTGAAAAGGCCATACTCGGAGCCTGCCGCCAGTTGCCGCGACAACGACTGGCCGCGATCCTGGAGCAGGTTTTCAATGTTATTGACCCAGCTATAGGTGAAGAATAGCCCCAGGACCAGGGTGGTCAGAAGAGTGGGGACCAGCGTCACCACCAGTACTTTTTTGCGAATGCCCCAACGCCGCATATCGTGTTCCCGATGTTATCGTTACCAGCCGGTTATCTGGCCTTACTTCCCTGTCAGAATAGATGATCCGGAACATCGGTGCTGTGCTGACAGCCCGGTAGTGTTCCGGATATAGCCGCCGGTCATGGATATAGCGAGAAGCTGTATTGGGAGACGGCGACCATAACGCGTATCATGCGAACCCGGAAGTGTACCACAGGCTATTGTCAGCTTGGTTATGTGGCATGCCGGGAGGAGGCAGATTTGAGGAAAGGTTCCGTTATGAATTTCCCCACCATAGAAAATTATGTCGGGCACACACCGCTGGTCCGTTTGCAGCGCCTGCCGGGTGATACCAGTAATGTCGTTCTCGCCAAGCTGGAAGGCAACAACCCGGCCGGCTCGGTGAAAGACCGCCCGGCGGTGAGCATGATTCAGGAAGCCGAGCGCAGGGGCGAAATCAGCCCCGGCGACACGCTGATTGAAGCCACCAGTGGCAACACCGGTATTGCCCTGGCCATGGCCGCAGCCATCAAGGGTTACCGCATGGTGTTGATCATGCCGGAGAACATGAGCGAGGAGCGTCGGGCGTCCATGCGGGCCTATGGCGCGGAAATCGTCACCGTTTCGAAAGAAGAGGGGATGGAAACCGCCCGTGACCTGGCCCTGCAAATGGAGGCCGATGGCAAGGGTAAGGTCCTCGACCAGTTCAGTAACCCCGACAACCCCCTGGCTCACTATCGCACCACAGGCCCCGAGATCTGGGAGCAGACCGGAGGTCGGGTGACACACTTTGTCAGCTCCATGGGCACCACCGGCACCATTATGGGAGTGTCCCGATACCTGAAAGAACGCAATCCGGACATCCGTATCATCGGTTTGCAGCCCAGGGAAGGCGCATCCATTCCCGGTATCCGGCGCTGGCCGGAAGCCTACCTGCCCAAAATCTACGAGGCCAGTCGGGTTGATCAGGTGCTGGATATTGGCCAGCAGGAAGCGGAAGACACCATGAGAGCCCTCGCCCGCGAGGAAGGTATTTTCTGCGGTGTGTCTTCCGGGGGCTCTATTGCCGCGGCCCTGCAGTTGTCCCGACAGGTTGAAAACTCCGTGATCGTGGCCATTATCTGTGACCGTGGCGACCGCTACCTGTCTACCGGCGTCTTTCCCGGCGCCTGAACCGCAGCAAGAGAATTCAGTATGAGCAGAAGACGCAGGAAGGTACTTCCGAAAGAACCTGTCCGTTGTGTAGTTGAAACCCTGAGTCACGATGGCCGGGGCATTGCCCGTCAGGACGGAAAAACCCAGTTCGTTGATGGCGCCTTGCCTGGCGAGACGGTGATGGCGAAGGTGGTGGGTTCCCGCAGCAAGTTTGATGAGTTGAGAACCCTGGAAGTGCTGGAAGATTCTCCTGCGCGGGTGGCGCCTCCCTGTGACTATGCAGATCTGTGCGGCGGCTGCAGCCTTCAGCACATGGGGGCCGATGCCCAGATTCAGTTCAAGGAAGACACCCTCAGGGAGCACTTCGCCCATTTCGGGGGCATTGAGCCCGAAGAATGGGTACCGCCGATGCGGTCGCCGGACACCCTGGGCTACCGCCGCAAGGCCCGTCTCGGTGTTCGCCATGTCCAGGCCCGGGATTCGGTGCTGGTGGGGTTCCGGGAAAAGCGCAACAGCTTCCTGACGGACATTGACCGCTGCGCGGTCCTGGATCCGCGAATTGGCGAGCGTATTACTCCGCTGCGGGAGATGCTCTACAAGCTGGATGCCTTCAGCCGCATTCCCCAGGTCGAAGTGGCCTGTGGCGATGATGTCGCGGTAATGGTGTTCCGAAACATGGACGACCTCAGTGACCCGGACCGGGCCACCCTGATTGCCTTTGGCAAGGCCCATGATTTGCATATTTACCTGCAGCCGAAAGGGCCTGATACCGTGCATCGCATCTGGCCCGAAGGTGGCGAGGAGCGCCTGAGTTTTCATCTCGACGAGTTTGACCTGACCATGAAATTCCACCCCATGGATTTCACCCAGGTCAACGCGGGCATCAATGGCACCATGGTTCACCGGGCCGTGGAGTGGCTGGATATTCAGCCGGAAGAGCGGGTTCTGGATCTGTTCTGTGGCCTTGGCAACTTTACGTTACCGTTGGCGCGCAAGGCCGGGCAGGTTGTCGGCGTCGAGGGTGATGACGCCATGGTGGTCCGTGGTCGGGAAAATGCGGAACTCAACGGCCTGACCAATGTCACTTTCCACGGTGCCGATTTGCAGGCGGATTTCACATCCCAGCCGTGGGCGGCTGAAGGGTTCGACAAGATCCTGATTGATCCGCCCCGGTCGGGCGCCCAGGAAGTGTGTGAATACCTGACAGCGTTTGGCGCCAGACGTATTGTGTATGTTTCCTGTAATCCGGCTACGCTGGCAAGAGATGCAGGCGTTATGGTGCGCAATGGTTATCGCCTGGTGCGGGCGGGGGTGATGGATATGTTTCCACATACCACTCATGTGGAATCCATTGCGATGTTTGAGCGTGACGATCAATGACAGATTAACCAGCCGGTCAGGGATGGCCGGGTGAATAAACGGGAACAACAAAACCGATATGGTAAAAGTACGCGAAGATTACGCAGTCACCGGTGATGGACAGGTAGATATCGGGCGCTGGGTGCGCCGGATCGAATCCCAGACCCGCCTGGAGAATGTGGACCAGTTTCGCCGTGCCTGCGAAAAAGCGGCCGAGATCGATCTGCAGGCTTTCCGCGAAGATCGCCTGTGGGCCGAAGGCGCCAGCAGTTTCCGCACCGGCATCGAAATGGCGCAGGTGCTGGTGGAGCTGCACCTTGACCAGGCCAGCCTGGTCGCCGCGATACTTTACCGTGCGGTGCGTGAGGAGCGGGTGCCCCTGGAGGAGATCCGTAAGGAGTTTGGCGATGAGGTTGCCGGGCTGATTAATGGCGTTCAGCATATGGCTGCCATCTCCTCGATTCATCACCCGTTGAAGGGCAATGTGCTGGGCCAGAGTGAAGGCCAGCTCGACAATGTCCGCAAGATGCTGGTGACCATGATTGACGATGTTCGTGTCGCGTTGATCAAGCTGGCGGAACGAACCTGTGCGATCCGGGCGGTCAAGAACGCGTCCGAAGAAAAACGTATGCGGGTGGCCCGTGAGGTGTTCGACATCTATGCGCCCCTGGCCCATCGCCTGGGCATCGGGCACATCAAGTGGGAACTGGAAGACCTGTCGTTCCGTTATCTCCATGGCTCGGCCTACAAGAAAATTGCCAAGCTGCTGGACGAGAAGCGTCTCGACCGGGAGAGTTATATCCGCCGGGTGATCGATACCCTGAAAACCGAGCTCAAGAATTTTGGTATCGAAGGGGAGCTGTCGGGCCGCGCCAAACACATCTACAGCATCTGGCGGAAGATGCGGCGCAAGGGCATCGATTTTTCCCAGGTCTATGACGTCAGGGCCGTGCGGATACTGGTGCCCGAAGTGCGGGACTGTTACGCCGCGCTGGGCATCGTGCACACGCTGTGGCGTCACATCCCCAACGAATTTGACGACTACATCGCCAACCCCAAGGAAAATGGCTACCAGTCCCTGCATACCGCCGTGATTGGCCCCGAGGGCAAGGTGATGGAAGTGCAGATCCGCACCCACAAGATGCACGAGGAAGCGGAGCTGGGCGTCTGTGCCCACTGGCTTTACAAGGGCACGGACACAGGGAATCGCTCTACCGGTTACGATGCCAAGATCAACTGGTTGCGCCAGGTTCTGGAATGGCAGGAAGAGCTGGGTGACCTGTCCGGGCTCGCCGATCACCTGAAAAGCGACGTGGCTTCCGACCGGGTGTATGTCTTCACGCCCGAGGGGCATGTGGTGGATCTGCCCCAGGGGGCTACCCCGGTGGACTTTGCCTACCGGGTACACACCGAGATTGGTCACGCCTGCCGTGGCGCCCGGGTCAACAGCCGGATTGTGCCCCTGACCTATCCCCTGAAAACCGGGGATCAGGTGTTCATTCTCACCTCGAATAATCCGGCGCCCAGTCGGGACTGGCTGAACCCCAGCCTGGGCTACATCCAGACATCCCGCGCCCGGGCGAAAGTGACTCACTGGTTCAAGGAGCAGGATCGCGATCGGAATGTCGTGGATGGACGAGCCATTCTCGAGGACGAGTTCCGTCGTCTCTCCCTTTACGATGTCGACCTCGGGGATCTGGCCCGCAAGGTCAACTACCACGATGCCGAGGATATGTTCGCTGCACTGGGCGCCGGCGACCTGCGCCCCACCCATGTGGCCAACGTCGCCCAGCAGATGCTGGAGCCCAAGTCGGAGCAGCTGGACCTTAAGCTCAGCGGTCAGCGCCGCCAGCCTTATGACACGGAATCGGATATCCGCATCCTCGGGGTCGGTAAACTCAAGACCCAGGTGGCCAAGTGCTGCAAGCCGTTGCCGGGGGATGATATCGGTGGCTACATCACGGTTGGTCGCGGAGTGACCGTGCATCGGCAGGATTGCATCACCTTCCTGAACCTGAAGGATCTGGAGCCCAACCGGATCATTGAGGTGAGCTGGGGCGGCCAGCCAGCGGCGGTCTACCCCGTGGACGTTGAGATCCAGGCCTACGATCGTTCGGGGCTACTGCGGGATATCACTCAGGTGCTGTCGTCCTCCAAAAGCGATGTGCTGTCCCTGAATACGCTCAGCAACAAGGACGAGAACACCGCAATAATGAACGTGACGGTGGAGATTTCCAGTCTTGAGCAACTGGCGAAGCTGCTGGCCCAGATACGTAACCTGCCCAACATCATTGACGTGAGGCGCAAGCGAGGATGAGTTACTCCATTGAGGACCTGAAAACCCTGATGGCCCGGTTACGGGATCCCGAGACCGGTTGCCCCTGGGACATCAAGCAGACCTTTAAAAGCATCGTGCCTCACACCCTGGAAGAAGCCTACGAAGTGGCGGACGCCATAGAGCGGGCCGATTACCCCCACCTTGAAGACGAGTTGGGGGACCTGCTGTTCCAGGTGATTTTCTACACCCGGATGGGGCGGGAACAGGGGCATTTCGATTTTGACTCGGTGGTGGACAATCTGGTGCGCAAGCTGGTGCGTCGCCATCCCCATGTTTTCCCCGAAGGCACCCTCGAGAGCCGGGTTGACCCCGATAATCGGCCTGGCGAGGCCGAGATTAAGGCGAGCTGGGAGCGAATCAAGGCTGAAGAACGCGCACTCAACCCCAAGCCGGAAACGAGCGACAGCAGTCGACTGGACGGTATCGCCCGGACCCTGCCGGCCATGGCTCGTGCGGAAAAACTACAGAAGCGGGCCGCCAACCACGGCTTCGACTGGCCGGATATTGAACCGGTGTTCGACAAGCTCCACGAGGAAATCGATGAGCTCAAGGAGGCCTGGCACGGAGCCGAGAACGGTACTGGCGCCCGTGATGCGGTTGAGGATGAGCTCGGGGATCTGCTGTTCGTCTGCGTTAACCTGGCACGGTTCATGAAGGTGAATCCTGAGCAGGCGCTGAATCGAACCAATCACAAGTTTGATGCGCGTTTTCGTGCCATTGAGCAGCGCCTGGAAGGCGAAGGCCGCAACCTGGACGATGAAACCCTGGAGGCCCTGGACGCCATCTGGCAACAGGTCAAAGGTGTGGAGAACGGCTGAAAACCCGGCACCTGCAAGGAGTTGGTAAGTACAATCCGTTACCAATTTGTTGTCCCTGCATGCGTTTCCTTCGTCTACACTTCCTGAAACGGATGCACTTTATCAGTGCGCCGTAGGCCGCAGAGAAGATGCAGGAGTGAAGGCACCATGAAAATCAAAGATCTGGTCAATTACTGGGATAAGCATGCACGGGGACGTCTGACCCGCGATGCCTATTTTATGGAGCTGTCTGACCAGCATCACAAGCGACTGGAAAAGCTCGCCGCGCTTTATCCGATGAAGTCATCCCAGGACCTGATGCGTGATCTGATTTCCGCCGCTCTTGATGAGTTGGAAACCAGCTTCCCGTACGTTGAGGGAACGAAGGTGGTGGCATACGATGAGGACGGCTTCGAGATCTACGAGGATCAGGGTATGACACCGCGCTTTGTCAGCCTGAGCCAGAAGCACATCCAGCGCCTGAAAGCCCGTCAACTGGAGTCTGTTGCCTGACCCGGCAGCTTCACTGACCTTTGGCTTCTCCCGTCGGGGTGGTCCCGCCACCCCGAACCCATGCCTTCTGCGCTACTTTTCTTTTCCTTCGAGTTTATCCTTGAGTGGACTTTGCCTGACCAGGTCGTCCAGCGCGGCTCCGATCATGTCATTGAGTATGTCGCTCTCCGACCGGTCCGGATAAAGTTCTGCCAGCGCGGCGATCCGTGCGGCATCTTCCAGCGGCAGCCGCAGGTTGTAGTCGTGGGTCCTTTCGACGTTTTTCTTCTTGCTTTCCCAATGCTTGGGCAGATCGGTAACTTTCATGAATTCTCCTTGCGACTACGGGCTTTAATCGTTATTAGTATCGTTAGTTTACTTCGCTTCCGTCAATTTAAAAGGACGTCAATGTGACTGAGTTACATCCCGACCTTCGAGAAAACGTTCGCATGCTGGGTGAACTGCTGGGCCAGAGCATCCAGCGTTACCCGGGGCAGGACTGCTTTGACCTGATTGAGGAAATCCGCGCCGCAGCCAAGGCTGATCGTCGCCAGGAAAGCGGTTCTGGGCAGCGCCTGATCAGTCTGCTGGGGAAGCTGGAAGATGAGGAGCTGCTTCCGGTCACCCGCGCCTTCAACCAGTTCCTGAACCTCGCCAACCTGGCGGAGCAGTATCATGGCATACGCCGCAAGCGTGGTCACCAGTCGGACCTGATGGTGGAGTCCCTGGAAGAGGTGTTTGAGCGCCTGACGGCGTCCGGCATCAGTGCCGATGAATTACATCGTCAGGTGGCGGGCCTGAGTATCGAGTTCGTGATGACGGCGCACCCGACCGAGGTTGCCCGTCGCACCCTGATCATGAAGTACGATGAAATGTCCGATTGCCTGGCTCGCCTGGATCACCAGGATCTGCTGCCGGCAGAGCGGGATGAGATCGTGAACCGGCTGGCCCAGTTGATTTCCGAAGCCTGGCATACCGACGAGATTCGCCACGAGCGCCCCACGGCGGTAGATGAGGCCAAGTGGGGATTTGCGGTGATCGAGAACAGTCTCTGGCAGGCCCTGCCCCGGTTTCTGAGAAGCCTCGACCTGTCGCTGACCGAAGTGACCGGACAGGGGCTGCCGCTCGATGCGGCGCCTATTCGAATTGCCTCCTGGATGGGCGGAGACCGGGACGGCAACCCTAACGTGACCCATCAGGTGACCCGCGAGGTGTTTCTGCTGGGGCGCTGGATGGCCGCGGACCTCTATCTGCGGGATATCCAGGCGCTGCGTGCCGAGTTGTCCATGTGGCAGGCCAATGACGAACTGAAAGCGCTGGCGGGAGACAGCCGGGAACCCTACCGTTACATCCTGGCCGGATTGCGGGACCGGCTGATCAAGACCCGTGACTGGGCTGAGGCCGGTGTCAATGGCGGGGCCGGAGATGCCAGGGACATCCTGTTCGAGAACAGGGATTTCATCGAGCCCCTGGAAATATGTTATCGCTCGCTGGTGGATTGTGGTCTGGAGAACATTGCGAATGGCCCCCTTCTGGACACCATCCGGCGTGCCCATACCTTCGGCCTGACGCTGATCCGTCTGGATATCCGCCAGGAGGCCTCCCGGCATGCCCAGGCGGTGGCGGAAATGGTGGATTACCTCGGGCTTGGCGATTACCTGTCGTGGACCGAGGAGCAGCGACAGCAGTTTTTGCTGAAAGAACTGCAGGGGCGTCGCCCCCTGGTGCCAAGGCATTGGGAAGCCTCGGAAGAGGTGCGCGAAGTGCTCGCTACCTGCGAAGTGATTGCCCTTCAAACCCCGGAAGCCCTGGGCTCCTATGTGATTTCCATGGCCAGCAAACCTTCTGACGTGCTCAGCGTCATCCTGTTGCTGCGGGAATCCGGCATGACCTTTCCCATGCGGGTCGTTCCCCTGTTTGAGACTCTGGATGACCTGACCGGTGCGCCCGACAGCATGGCGGCGCTGTACGACGTGGAGTGGTACCGAAACTATTGCGGCGGGCGCCAGGAAGTGATGATCGGCTATTCCGACTCCTCCAAGGACGCCGGCCAGCTGATGGCGGCCTGGGCGCAGTACCAGGCCCAGGAAAAGCTGACGGCCGTTGCTGCCCGCTATGGCGTCCACCTGACCCTGTTCCATGGTCGTGGTGGCACGGTGGGGCGGGGCGGTGGTCCGGCTAACCGGGCCATTCTGTCCCAGCCGCCCGGGTCGGTGAATGGCAGCTTCCGTATCACCGAGCAGGGCGAGATGATCCGCTTCAAGTTCGGTCTGCCGCGTCTGGCGGAGCAGAGCCTGACGCTGTACACCACCGCGGTGGTCGAAGCGACACTGGCGCCGCCACCCGAACCGGAACCGCATTGGCGTGAAACCATGGACTGGCTGACGGAGAGGTCTCTCAAGGCCTATCGGGATGTGGTGAGGGAAGACCCTGATTTTGTACCCTACTTCCGCCAGGTCACCCCCGAACAGGCGTTGGGCAAGCTGGCCCTGGGTAGCCGCCCGGCCCGCCGGAAACCGAGCGGAGGCGTCGAGAGTCTGCGGGCCATCCCGTGGATTTTTGCCTGGACCCAGATGCGGCTGATGCTGCCAAGCTGGCTCGGCAGTGATGTGGCGCTGGAAGAAGCGGCCCGCAATGACCGCCTGCCAGTGCTGCGGGAGATGATGAGCGGCTGGCCGTTCTTCCGCACCTACGTGGATATGTTGGAAATGGTGTTGGCAAAAGCCGATTTGCGGATTGCCAGTTACTATGAGCAGACCCTGGTTGAGGATGAAGACCTGAAGAAACTGGGGGGCAGTCTGCGGGAGCGCCTGAACGGGTGCATTGACAGGCTGCTGGAGTTAAAGGATCAGCAGACCCTGCTGGAAGGGGAACCGGTGTTTGCCCATTCCATGCGCGTAAGGAACCCGTATACTGATCCTTTGCACTACCTGCAGGCGGAATTGCTCAAGCGTGACCGGCAAAGCGAGGGTAAGGGCGAAGTGCCGGAGGTGGTCGGACGGGCCCTGAAGGTAACCATGGCGGGTATTGCCGCCGGTATGCGTAATACCGGCTGATCAGGCCCGACGATGTATGGCTGGCTGGAGTGTCGGCCAGTATGGATAACAGGAGTAAGGCCGTGGCTGTAGCTGCGCGACTGGCACGTTTTTTTGCCCGTAAGGGGATTTCTTTCACGGAGTGGCCGATTGATCAGGTGATCAACCTGGATGCCGCCGTGATTGCATCGGGGCAGCCGCAGGATGATTTCATCCGCGCCACGCTGCTGATCGACATCAAAGGTGTGGTCATGGCTGTTCACCGTTTCGATAGCGCCCTCGACATGGACGCCGTGCAGCAATTGACGGGGCGGCGGCTGCAGCCGCTGACGGCCCGTCAGGGTAATCGGCTGTTCGCTGATTGTGATCCCGGTTTCCAGCCGCCGATGGGCGGGGCCTATGACATTCCGGTGCTGGTCGACGAGGATGTGCTGGGCTGTTCCCGCGCCCTGATGACCAGCGGGAATGATCATACCCTGATTGAGCTCGATGGTGGTGCGTTACGCCTTGCGCTGGCGGGGGCGCGTGGCGGGCACCTGGTTATAAGGGGGCAGGGTGATGGCGAGCGGGACGTCTTGACCCTGGAAGAGGTCGCGAACAAGCTGCAGAAGCTTTATCGCCTGCCTCCCATGCCGGCCCTTGCGCTGAAAATCCTCAAGTTAACCGCCAATACCGAAGCCACCGCGAGGGAATTGGCGGAGCTGATCGAATTCGATCCCAGCCTGACGGCGCAAATCATGCGTTATGCGCGCTCAGCGCTATTCAATTATCCCGGGCAGATCAACTCCGTCCAGGAGGCGGTCACCCGCGTGCTCGGGTTCGACAGGGTGGCCCATATTGCCCTGGGTATTGCCTCGGTTCGGGCATTCGATGTGCCCCGTCACGGAATGCTGGGGATGGACAGTTTCTGGCGGCACTCCCTGTACTGTGCTTTCCTGTGCCAGCGTATCGCGTCCTACTGTAACGAGGACAAAGGCCTGGCGTATCTGTGCGGCCTTCTGCACAATTTCGGGCTCTTGCTGGTGGGACACCTGTTCCCCAGCGAGTTTGAGGACCTGAACACCTTGCGGGAAGCGAACCCCGAAGCAAGCATGCACTCCCTGGAGCAGCAGGTGTTCGGGGCGGGGCATGGCCAGGAAGTGCTGGCCGTCGGCCATGGCGCCATCGGCGGGATCCTGCATCGCTTGTGGCAATTGCCCGATCCGGTCGTCAAGGCGGCCGGTATGCATCAGCAATCCGGATACCACGGTGAGCATGAACACTATGTATTGATGGTGCAGCTCGCCAACGGGTTGCTGAAAGAGCGCGGTATTGGTGACGAGTTCAATCCGGATGACGTGCCCGCGCTGGCCAGGTTACTGGGCCTGGACGACAACGCAATCTCGGCCATTGGTACCAGTATCGATGACGTGGCCGCTGAACTGGACGCATTGGCCGTCTCCCTGTCATCCTGATCCTGTCTGGCATTCTGGGCAGTCATGTCCCGTTTTGGTGCATGATACGGAGGTCGACTTTCTCTAAGGCGGCTGACTTCGTATAATGCGCCTTCGCCGGCTCCGGCTTGCACCTGTTCCTGGTCGAGAGGCTTTCGCAAAGGCAGACGTTTTTGCCATAGCTTTTCAAACGATAATGACTAAATATTATGGGAGCACAGCGTTATGCGAATTATTATGTTAGGCGCACCGGGCGCAGGTAAGGGGACCCAGGCCCAGTTTATTACCGAGCGCTTCGACATCCCCCAGATCTCTACCGGCGACATGCTGCGTGCGGCGGTCAAGGCCGAGTCCGAGCTGGGCAAGCAGGTCAAGGAAGTGATGGCGACCGGTGGCCTGGTGTCTGACGATATCATCATTGCGCTGATCGAAGAGCGTATCCAGCAGCCGGATTGCAAGAATGGCTTCCTGCTGGATGGCTTCCCCCGCACCATCCCACAGGCCGAGGCGCTGAAAGACCAGGGCATCGCTATCGACTACGTGGTCGAAATCGCCGTGGATGACGAGGAAATCGTCAGCCGCCTGTCCGGTCGTCGCGTCCACGAGGGCAGCGGTCGCATATACCACGTCAAGTACGATCCGCCCAAGCAGGAAGGCAAGGACGACGAAACCGGGGAGCCCCTGGTTCAGCGCGAGGACGACAAGGAAGAAACCGTGCGCAAGCGCCTGTCCATCTACCACGAGCAGACCGCTCCGCTCGTTGACTATTATCACGACTGGGCTGAAAAAGACGCCAGCGCCGCACCGAAATACGTGCGAGTGGAAGGTGTCGGCAGCCTGGACGCGATCCGCGATCAGATTCTCCAGCAACTGAAGTAAACTACCTAATCTTGAGGCAACGGCAGCATCCGTGAAGTTACTGGCACTGGATACCTCATCGGAAGGCTGCTCGGCTGCGCTGCTGATCAATGGCAGCCTGACCGAGCGCTTTGCTCTGGCCCCCCGTGGTCATACCCGACTGCTGATGCCGATGATCCGCGAGTTGCTTGCCGAACAGGGGCTGGCGCCGGCGGAGCTTGATGCACTGGCCTTTGCGCGGGGCCCGGGATCTTTTACCGGGCTGCGTATCGCCACAGGCGTGGTCCAGGGCCTGGCATGGGGGCTGGAAGTACCGGTTGTCCCTGTTTCCTCCCTGGCTGCGGTGGCCCTCAGTGCAATGGAAACCCTCAATGTTGCCGAAGGCGACGGTCTTGCCATTGCCTTTGATGCACGTATGGGGGAAGTCTACTGGGGATGTTTTCAGGCCAGTGAGGGCTTGCCCCGGCTGCTTGTGCCCGAACAGGTCTGTGCCCCGGCATCCGTCAGCCTGCCCTCGGTGATCACTGGCAGCTGGTATGGGGCTGGTCAGGGCTGGCAATTGCAGGATCAGATGCCACAAGCCCTGGTGGCGACCATGTCGCGGCTGGATGACACGCTGGTACCGCGTGCCAGCCATGTGGCCCGCCTCGCCAGTCATGAACTGGCTGCCGGCGGTGGTGTGTCCGCTGCGGAGGCGCAACCAGTGTACGTTCGTGACGAAGTGACCTGGAAGAAACTACCAGGCCGCTGATCCACTCTTACCCGTTACCGGAATCTTTGCCCATGGAACTGTGGCACATCATTGCCCTGGCGGTTATGCAGGGGTTGACGGAGTTTCTTCCGATCAGCAGCTCCGCTCACCTGATTTTACCCTCGCAACTGCTGGGCTGGCCGGACCAGGGGCTTGCCTTTGATGTGGCCGTTCACGTAGGCACGCTGGCAGCGGTGATGTGGTATTTTCGCCGCGAAGTGTATCGGCTGACCGTGGCCTGGGTGGGCGACACGACCCGTGGGCGGATAGGCCAGGACAGTGGGCTGGCCTGGGCGGTGATTGTCGGTACCATACCGGCGGGCCTTGCAGGTCTGTTGCTGAATGATTTTATTGAAACGGAGCTGAGGTCGGGGCTGGTGATAGCCGCCTCCACCATCGGTTTTGGTCTGGTGTTGTGGTGGTCTGATGCCGTGGGGCGGCGGGCCAGGGAGTTGCCGGCACTGACCATGAAGGACGCCGTAATCGTCGGACTGGCGCAGGCTCTGGCCCTGATTCCCGGTACCTCGCGCTCGGGCATTACCATCACAGCGGCGCTGTTTCTCGGGTTGAAACGGGAAGCGGCTGCAAAATTCTCGTTCCTGCTGTCCATTCCCCTGATTCTGGCCGCAGGACTGCTCAAGACCCTGGAACTGATCGAGCAGGGCGGTGCCACCGACTGGACCGCTATCCTGTTGGGAACCCTGGTGTCCTTCGTCAGCGCTGTCGTGTGCATTCATCTGTTCCTGAAGTTCCTCGAGCGTCTGGGCATGATGCCATTTGTGATCTACCGCTTGCTGTTGGGGCTGCTGCTTGTTGTCATGCTGTGGTAGGTTGGTTAAAAACTGTTCGTCGGGCTTTCAAATTGCGTGACGATCTTTCATACTCGAATTCCACCCATTTTTCCGGTTTCAGTCCATGATCGGCGGCGTTAATCCCAACAACAACTACCCGTTCCAGTCTGGTAACAGCAATCCAGTCCGGGAGCGTAGTGATGTAGCGCGAACGCCTGCGTCCTCACCTGACAGAAGTGCCGAGGGAGTACGCCGTGATCTGGCGGAGGGACGTCCTGAGACTGCCCCCCGCCCGATTAATACCGAATCCCTGGATCGTCGTGTGGAGGCGCGTCGGGCTGCGGAAGACGCCCGCCTGGAACGCTTTCGCGCCGATGAGTTGCCGTTATCCACCTCCCGTGCCCTGTCCACGTTCACCGATATCGCGGCCCGCGGTGATAACGGCGAGAATGGCCTGGCCGGTATTGATATCCTGGTTTGATGTCTCCGGAATCTCCCGCTTCAGAACTTTCCCTTGCCGTTGCCTGCAGTCCGCTGGGTGATGCGTCTCAGGCCCATGAACTGGCCGCGCAGTTGGCCATTCCTTTTCTGGGGGCCGTTAAACCCAAACTGGTGAACGATTTTCCCGTACTGTTAATGTTTGATGAGCTGGGCCTGAGCCTGCAAGTGACCGGGAAAGGGGCGCCCGGACCGGTGCGGGCGGAATTTGTAACAGGTAAGGCCGGCTACCGTCGTGAACATGGTGGCGGTACCGGGCAACTGGTTGCCAAGGCCATTGGGCTGCAAAAGACCCACGCCACACTGCATGTGGTGGATGCCACGGCAGGCCTGGGGCAGGACGCGTTTGTGCTGGCCGGGTTGGGGTGCCGGGTCACCCTTTTTGAACGCAACCCGGTCATTCACGCCCTGCTGGCGGACGGGTTGGCCAGGGCGGCCCTGAATACCGACTGTGCCCCCATCATTGCCAGGATGACGCTGCGGGCTGGCAGCAGCAGGGCGTGGCTTGAAAGTTTGGGGGAAGGAGCGGGAGAAACTGCGGACGAAGACGTAGCGGATATTGTGTACCTGGACCCCATGTTTCCCCATCGCGACAAGTCCGCACTGGTGAAAAAGGAAATGCAGGTGTTCCGCACGGTGGTGGGGGACGACGACGATGCTGCGGAGCTGCTGGCCGCAGCACTGAAAGCCGCCACCTACCGGGTGGTGGTCAAGCGTCCTCGCAAGGCGCCGGCCATTGATGGTCCCGAACCGGCTACCCGCATTGAAGGCAAGAGCAGCCGCTACGATATATACCCGCTCAAGGCGCTACCCAGCGGTAACGCCTGATAGCCCGGGCTCAGGCACCGAGCATGGTGACCTGCTGGATGGCCTGGCGTTTCTCAACACTCAGAACCAGGCGGGCGTCTTCCGCCACTTCGTTTAATCCTTCGGTATAACTGAGCAGACCGTTGTCATCGGTGGTGATGACGCCGTTTTTCTGCATATTGGCAATGAAGTTGCGGAACAGGCTCTTGTCGAAGAACTCCGGGGCGTTCAATCCAAACAGGATCGACATACGCTCCGCGAGCAGGGTGCTTTGTTCTTCAAGCTCGGCAGCGCTGATGCGGCCGGAACCGTATTTTCGCAGGATGCCAATGGCAATGTGGTAGCGTTCCAGAGTCTGGATGATAAAGCGTGACAGAACCCGTAGCCGCAGCATGGCATCGGTGCCTTCTTCCGGCCGGCAGATGCGCTCGTCCCTTTCGAATATAAGCCCCTGTTCGATCATCAGGTCGATCCACTGATTGATCACGCCTTCCACTTCGTCCGGCTGGTATTTCAGGAACAGCTCGGACTGAAGGTAGGGGTAGGCGACACTGGCCAGGAACACGATTTTGTCCCGCTGCAGCGAATCCTTGTTCTCGAACAGGCTGGCAATCAGCGACGGCAACGCGAACAGGTGCTGGATGTTGTTGCGGTAATAGGTCATCAGCGTGGCATTGCTACCTTCCAGAGCAATGATGTCCCCCAGCTTTTGAGGCTGGCGGGTCACCAGTCCCATATTTTCGCAGTAGGCTACCCAGTCCTTGCCACTGCCCTCGGGCATGGTGACGGTGCTGGCATAGGGGAAAGCCTTCAGCAGGTTGGCGTACTGGTCCATCAGACGGATAAGCTGACCTTCGTCCATAGCCAGCCGGTCAGTGCCCAGCAGCACGGTTGCGGTCATACCGATGGGGTTCACGGCCACCGACGCGTTGATATTGGCCGCCACGCGGGTGGCAAGGCTGTCCACCGCTTCTGGCAGCCAGGAGGGACGATACTCGGCGTCGTAAGCCTCATCGCGCCAGCTCGGATGAACCTCGTTCAGTACGTCTTCCAGGGGAATGGCCTCGCCAAAATTGACCGCGACCCGGCCAAAGGAGTTGCTGAGCTTGCGCACGGTCTTGGCCAGACCAAATACACTTTCCTTCTGTTTTTTCTTGCCGCGAAGCTCACCGAGGTAGGAGCGACCCTCCATAACCTTCTCATAGCCCACGTACACCGGAACAAACACAATGGGTTTGCGGTGGTTACGCAGGAAACTGCGGACGGTCATCGCCAGCATTCCGGGCCTGGGCTGGAGCATACGGCCGGTGCGGCTGCGGCCACCTTCCACGAAATATTCCACTGAATAACCGCGGGTGAACATGACGTGCATGTATTCGTTGAACACCGTGGCGTAGAGCGGATTGTCCTTGAAGCTGCGGCGCATGAAAAAGGCGCCGCCGCGACGCAGTATGGGGCCGACAATGGGCATGTTCAGGTTGATGCCGGCGGCAATGTGCGGTGGCATCAGGCCGTTCTTGAAAAGCACGTAGGACAGCAGCAGGTAGTCAATGTGGGAGCGGTGGCAGGGCACATACACCACGGCATTGTCCTGGGCGACTTCCTTGGCAACGCGGATGTTGTTCACCGCAATACCGTTGTAAATGCGGTTCCACAGCCAGGACAGCACCACTTCCAGGAAACGGATGGTGACGATGGACATGCTGGCGGCAATTTCGTCAGCGTACTTGTAGGCTTTCGCCCGCACCTTTTCCGGCGGGATGTCGTCCTGGCGGGCGGTCTCCCGGATGGCTTCCTTTACCGCCTGGGTGCGCACCAGTCCTTCCACCAGGGTACGGCGGTGGGACAGGTCGGGACCGAGTACGGCCTGGCGAACGCGGCGGAAATGGGTGCGAAGGATGCGAGCCAGCTTGCGGTTGGCGCGCTCTTCACTGTGACGGTATTCATCGATGACCTGTTTCAGGGATAGCGGCTGATTGAACTGGACGTAGGTACTGCGGCCGTGAAGCATGATGATCAGCAGTTTCTGCAACCGGCCGGCAACAGACCAGGTATCGGAGAGCAACAGCTTGACCAGGGATTTCTCCTTATCCGGAGAGCGGCCCCAGAACAGCGATACCGGCACAATCTGCACGTCCTTGTCAGGGTGCTCGAGACCATAGCGAACCAGCGCCTTGAATTCCGATGTGGGCACCGGGGTTTGCCGCTTCCGGAACAGCCCGCCAATGCGTCGATAGAGGAAGAAAAACGAATGCACCGGCCCGTTCTTGACGGGTAGTGACGCTTCGGCGCCGGGCAGATCGGCCCGTAATACTTCCTGTTCGAGGACCAGTCGGCTGGACATGGAGCTGTACTGCAGCACATAGCAGACAGGCTTGTCGGGATCGAGCCCGAGAGCTTCGCGGCTGTTACCACTGACATCGGTCCTGACCCACAGAAACAGAATCTTGCGGAAAAAAGTCAGAATCAGGCTGCGAAGGGCCTGTAAAATTCGCATAAAGTGTTGCTCCGGTCTACTGAACAGGCGCTAAGTTTACTTGGTTGTGTGCGGTGCGGAAAGACGTGCCGGCGTTCTGCTGCGGAGCTCCGTGTGATACATTTCCCGCTGACAGGAATCACCGTCTGATCGTTAAATCCTTCAATTATTGTTTCAGGTTCTGTTTATGACGTCATGGCAGCCAGGCTGGACAACAACGCCTCCCGCTCCGGGTGATCCGGTGCTGGCAATCACCGGGCAGAACGTGGTGAGGACCGGCGGTCAGTGGCTGACTCGCTGGCACCAGGCGGAACCATACGCCGCAAGTGATCTGGTGCCGGTAAACCTTGGCCAGTGGGGCGGCCAGCCGCTTTACGTGGTTGAACTGGCCGCCGACCGGTTACCGGAGACGATGGAAGTGATTCCGTTGAGGGACGCGATCCTGATGATGGAAGAGGCTCCCGCGGACATGCTGGGAACCGGTTTCCAGGTCTGGCAGTGGTGGCGGGATCATCGTTTTTGTGGTCGTTGTGGTGGCGTCACCGGGCTCCATCCACTGGAGCGGGCAAAGTGGTGTGAGTCCTGTGGTATTCCCTGGTATCCACGGGTTGCTCCCTGCGTCATCGTGGTTATTTGCCGGGAAAATCGTATGCTTTTGGCCCGATCGTCCCGGGTCAAACGGCACTTTTACAGTCTGATTGCCGGTTTTGTGGAGCCCGGAGAGAACCTGGAAGAGGCGGTTGTCCGCGAAGTAAAGGAAGAAACCGGCCTGGATGTGACCAATATCCGCTATCGTTCGTCCCAACCCTGGCCCTTCCCGCACCAGTTGATGGTTGGCTTTTTCGCCGATTACAGCGGTGGCGATCTGGTGCTCCAGGAGGATGAGCTGGCAGACGCTGACTGGTTTATCCCCAACGATTTACCGCCGGTGCCGCCGACAACCACCATCGCCGGGCGGTTGATCCGGGAGATGGCGCATGAGCTGGAGCGGGAATGGCAAGGTCGATGAAACTGGCAGGATGGGTAGTGTGACGGTACCCCGTATTCTGGTGTTTGATTCCGGTATTGGTGGTCTCAGTGTGTCTGCCTGTATCCGGCAGCGCCTGCCATACGCCGAGCAGGTGTATGTCGCGGATAACGCCGGTTTTCCCTACGGTGACCAGCCCGAACCAGTGGTTATCCGGCGTTGCCGGGAATTGATTTCCGGGGCACTGCGGATGTATCCCTGTGACGTTATCGTGGTGGCCTGTAATACCGCCAGTACGGTGGTGCTGCCGAATCTGCGCGCAATGACATCCGTGCCCGTGGTGGGCGTTGTACCGGCAGTGAAACCGGCGGCAGCGTGCAGTCTGAACCGCCATATCGGCATCCTGGCGACTCCGGCGACTATCCGCCGCCCCTATCTGGACGAATTGATTCAGGAATTTGCCGCTGATTGCCGGATTGAGCGCATCGGCCATCCGCAGTTGGTGCGCTGGATTGAAAACACCGTCATCGGGCACGACCTGCCGCAACAGGCGCTGTGGGAAGCCTTGCAGCCGTTCCGGGAAACCGGTGTCGACACGGTGGTTCTGGGCTGCACCCATTACCCTCTGATTCGCGACCAGCTCCAGGCATGCCTGCCGGAGGTGCGTTTCTGGGTGGATTCCGGAGATGCCATTGCCCGTCGCACCGAGTGGCTCCTGAGTCAACAGGGCGTGTCCTTGCCCCCGTCAACGCTGCCCGGGGGGGCGGTATGCGCAGCTCTGTTTTCCGGGGAAGTGCCCGACGGGTTGAGGCATTACATGGAACGGTCAGGGTTGGCCCCGGATAACATCCGGGGCCACTGGCCCGGTGATGAAGGGGTTACAACAGCCGGGTCAGCTTGAACATGGCCAGGAATTCCAGTGCCGGGATGGTTTTGCGGTGGCAGCAGTAGGTCTTGAAATTATCACCGCGAAAGCGGGATTTGGTGAATTCCAGCCCTTTGAAGTTGTACAGGAAATTTCCGCGTTCATAGAGGCCATGAAGTAAGCGCTTGAGCAACCGGCTTTCCTGAGGCTCGGTAGCCGGGGCCAGCGACAGCGGAATCAGCCCGAGATCCAGGTAGGGCACACCTTCCGACCTGAACACCTCCATGGCGTGGGCCATCAGTGTATAAAAGATACCCTGTCTGAAATCGGCGTTGGCCCGGGAAATATTGGGCACATAGCTGACGATGTCATTGTTGCGGTAAACCGGATCAAAGTAGATAAAGCCCACCGCCTTGCCGTCCTGGTAGGCATAGAAGTGACGCTCATTTTCCCGGTAATCCATTTCCATGGGACGAATCAGGAACCGGATCTCCTTGCTTTTGCACTTGCGGGTGCGGATCCAGGCGTCCGAGATTTCCCGGGTATGGTCGTCGCTGAAGCGCTCTTTCACGGTGATCCCGTTTTTTTTCGCCTGGTTCAGGGCGGTACGCAGGACCTGCTTTTTCTTCCCGCTCAGGGTCCAGTGTTTCAGGTCAATGCGGGACTCACTGCCGAACTGGGTGCCAAACAACCCGAAACGTAAATGCAGGAAGTCCACCACCGGCTTGGAGACCTGAATGTAACAGGCATTCGGAAAGCGACTGTGGAACCGTTCCAGAATGAGGGCAAAATGTTCCGGGGCGCAGACAGGGTCCGACAAGACAAACGTACCGCCCCATTTGCGCATGTAGGCGATGTAGCCGACACCGGCCACGTCGTAATACTTCATGCCCGGCTGCAGGGTGGAAAAAGACTGGGAATGACCGCCGTATTTTTTCAGATAGCCCACCCGTTCTGAGAAGCTGAAGGCGCCTTCGTCCAGCGAACGAATATCATCGAGTGCAAGAATCTGGTCTGACATGTGAATGCTCCCCCGGTTTGTTCTTGTTCAGAGAGTGTTCTGAGGGCCCGCTACTGCGCCTGTTTCTGACCCAGGATCGACCAGTAGCAGTTCATGTTCAGCAGTTTGAAGTGCTTCTTCTCGGTGACTTCAAGACCGAGGCGCTGCATGTGCTCGGGGTAGTTGTAGATCTTGTGGAAAGCGTTGTTGGCGAACAGCCAGAAGATGAAGACGGCCATGTACCAGTACATTTTCTTGAACAGCCGCGCGACGAGGTTGCCGGTGGGGTAACAGAAATCTCCCACCACCACCTTGGCGTCTGCCTTGCCCAGTCGAATCAGGTGCTCCAGCACCTGCACCATCATGTCCTCGTCAAACACGTTGAGAAAGAAGTTGGCAACGACCATGTCGTATTGCCCGAACTCCCCGACCTCCATAATGTCGCTGTGGATGCGGCGAATGCTCAGGTGGGGGGCTTCTTTCTCCTGGGCTTCCCCGAATTTGCGCAGCATGGTTTCGGACAGGTCAACCACCGTTACGTCGGCGCCGAGTTCCGCGGCCCTGATGGCGTCCCGCCCGTGGCCCACCCCAGCAAACAGAACGCGTGATCCGGGGCCTACGGTCTCCACGTCCAGCATGGCTGTCTTGCACCGGTGAATGTTCTTGCCGCTGTATAGGTTGCTGAGGAAATCGTAAACGGGGCCGATGTATTTGTACTTGTCGCGCATGATCACTGCTGCCTGTCCGGATCCTGTGGATGCTGTCACCGTTTTTGTGATTGTTGGCTCGACTGCCTGTCGGCTTTCCGGTGACAACGCCTTGTGAATCTCACTCTAGGGAAGAGGTAGGGGGAATTATGTGCAGCACCGCGCATTTCCAGATACATAAAGTAACGTAGTGAAACGCTTTGCAAACCAAGTCAACATTTATAATAGGAATGTCAGACAATTGTATGGCGAGCGAACGGAACAGGTGGTTGAGTCAGGCGGCAGTCAGAGAACGGTCGCCTTGGCAGGTAGACGATTCAGGGACTTCCCGATTACTTCAGCGGGCCTTGCCGCACCATGGATAAACCCCTGGATCTGGTGGCAGCCGAGCTGCTTCAGGTAGGCCAGTTGTTCGTTCGTCTCAACGCCTTCCGCCACGATGTCCAGTTTCAGGCCGTGGGCCATGGCAATGATGGCGTTGACGATACAGGCGCCGTCTTCGCCGCTGCGTATGGCTTTGACGAACGATTGATCCACTTTGAGGGTGTGGATTGGCAGGCGGTGGATGTAGTTGAGGGACGAGTAGCCGGTGCCAAAGTCGTCAATCGCGATGCGAACACCGAAATCCGCCAGCTCCCGCAATTTCTGGCTGATCTGCTCCAGGTCGTTCATGATCAGGTTTTCGGTAATCTCGATTTCCAGGTTCTGTGGCGGGAACCCGCTGGCGTGGACCTGGTTCATCAGGGTGTCCACAAACTTCGGGTGTTCGACCTGGATCGGAGAGAGATTCACCGCCAGTCGCAGGTCACGGTGGCCTGACCGGATCCAGTTGCCAACATCCCGAAAGGCCTGATCCATGACCCGTTCGCTGACCTGGGAGATCAGCCTGGTCTCTTCGGCGAGGGGCAGGAAATCCCGAGGATAGAGCAGGCCGCGTTTCGGATGCTGCCATCGCACCAGGGCTTCCAGGCCGATCACGCGGTTGCTGTCTGAACAGACCTGGGGCTGGTAGAACACCCGCAGTTCGTCCCTCTCCAGGGCCAGTCGCAGGTCACGCTCGAGGCCGAGTCGGTTTGCCGAGTCAATGCTCATGCTTTCGGAATAGAAGCGATAGCCGTCCTTGCCTTTGGCCTTGACGTGGTACATGGCTATATCCGCGTTCTGGATCAGGTTATCCATGGTTTCCCCGGCTTCCGGGAAGATGGAAATGCCAATGCTGACGCCGACAAATACCTCGTGTTCGCCCAGTTGAAACGGGGAGCGCAGGGCTTTGATCAGTTTCTTCGCAATCTGGCGCGCATCCTCGTGGCTGTGGATGGACGGCAGTAATAGCGTGAACTCGTCCCCGCCAAACCGCGACAAGGTATCGCCCTTGCGCAGGCAGCGCTCCAGGCGATGGGTAACCGCCTGCAGCAGTCGGTCTCCCATGGCGTGGCCGAGGGTGTCGTTGATCACCTTGAAACGATCAAGGTCCAGGAACATCACCGCCAGCTTCTGGTTCCCCCGCCGGGCGTGGGTAATAGCCAGTTCCAGCCGGTCCTTGAACAGGGCGCGGTTGGGTAGGCGTGTCAGCAGGTCATGGTAGGCCTGGAAGTTGATAAACGCTTCCGCTTCCTTGCGCTCCGTGACATCCCGGGCGGTACCGTAATAGCGGGCCTCCCGGCATTTACCCTGTTTGTCGCCACCGGCCTGGGGCCAGGTTTCCGGGTCAATCGGGAAGGCGGTGATTTCAAAGTGGCGGTTGGCGCGACGGCTGCCCCGGGTTTTCAGGCGAATTTCCAGGGTGCGGGGATTGTCTGCGGATATATTCGGGGCATTGAGAGCGTAGGTGCCCCGGGCCACGTCCCGGTCGTCGAGTATGTGGCGGAAATGGCGACCGCGCAGCTCCTGCGGCTGGTATCCGAGCATGCTCTCGATCTTGTTGTTCACGAAACAGAAGTGACCGTCGCCGTCCAGCATGAAAACGATGTCCGGAGAACTGTTGACGATATAGCGGTGCAGCGCTTCGGATTTTTCGAGGCGTCCGCGAATGTGTTCGTGGGCCCGAAGCAGGGCCTGCTTTTCCAGTACGCTGCCAACGGTGGCCAGCAACTCGTCGGGATCAAATGGCTTGCGGATGTAGTCCAGCGCTCCCCGGCGCAGGGCGCGGCTCACTGAGTCGAAGGAACTCTCGCCACTGACCACGACAATGCCGCAATCCGGTTGTCGGGCAGCGATGTGCCTCATGACGTCGAACCCGTCCAGTCCGGGCATGCGCAAATCCAGCATCGCAAGGTCAAATGTCTGGCCGTCGATCAACTGGCACGCGCTGTGACCATCGTCTGCTTCGGTAACGTCGTATTCCTGGCTGCGAAGCAGGGAGCCGAGGCTGGCCAGCAGCCTCGGCTCGTCATCAACCACGAGAACCCGTGCCGGTAACCGGTCGCTGAAGGGCTGTTCGGAGTGAGCAGGTGTCATTGGTGTTTGCCTGTTATTCTTCAATCGTTATCGTTCTTCTGGTTGCCTGCCGCGGGTAATAGCATCCTGAAGACCGTGCCTTCATTCCCCGTGCGGCAAGCGATGCTGCCCTCCATGTCGTCGATGAGCTGTTTGACAATGCTCAGGCCCAGTCCACTGTGGCCTTTTCCCTTACTGGTTATTACCGGTGAAAACAGCGTGTTCCGGATAGGTTCAGGAATGCCGCCACCGTTGTCGGAAATTTCAAGTTCAACCCAGGTCTGGCCATTCTGCCAGACGGGGGCTGATGTTCTGATGGTAACCTTGCCCCCCTCGGCCAGACATTCGGCGGCATTGCGAGTTAGGTTGATGAGGATCTGTCGGATTGCCGATGGCGAGGCTGTCACCTCGGTGTTTTCCCTGCACAGTGAGATCGTGAGTCGTTTGTTGTCCTCGGCGAACAGTCCGTCTTCCAGAAGTTCCTTGAGAGCGTGAATCTCATGATTCAGGGTCGCGCTGGTGGTTTCGTCAGCATCCCCGGTCGTTTCCGGGCGACTGATCCGCAGCAACAGGTCTCCGGCCCGGTCCAGTTCCTCCCGGATAACGTCCAGCTCGTTTTGCACGCCGGCGTCGTCGAGTCGGTGACGAAGCTGGTGGATATACTGACGAACAATGGTCAGTGGATTGCTGACTTCATGAATCTGCCGACGCAATGACTGTTGGGCAAGTTCCGCCTCCAGCTGGTCATCCCGGGCGTCGATGCGGGGTGGCGCGGTTTCTGTGCAGGCCATGGATTTTGCCAGTTCGGCCGTGAAAAGCGTCGCCATATTTTCGGTCGAGGCCGCGTTTGTTTCGTCCGTGCCCAGGACAAACACGCCGGGGCAACTGTTTCCCACGATAATGGGAATGGCAAGCAGCGAGGGTGTGTGCAGTAATGACAGCAGTTGCCGGTCCAGAACCGTTTGATTTCGCTGCCCCAGGTGCACGGCTGTCTGCCGGGTAAAGGCCTCGGTCAGGACGCTGGCAGCCGGGTCGCTGGCGACGCTCAGGTTTGGAATGTCACCGATGGTTCCGGATAGCAGCGTCAGCCCGTCATCCTCGCGACCAAAGCACAGTGCCTGCAGGCCGGTGATCAGGGTCAGGCTGTCGACGGTTTCGGCCATTGCGCTCTCCGGGATGCCCTTGACGGAGGACAGGTTCAGGGCATGGCTGGTCATGGCCTGCTCAAGAACAGCGTGCTTCAACCGACGCTGAGCCGCGGTGGCATTGTATTCGTCGTTCAGGGAAATGCCGAGGGATTCCGCGACGCCGGAGACTTCCCGGTCGATGCGGCGGTTAATTTCCCGGGTCAGCTCCTCACCCAATCCGAATACCGTGCCAGCGGCGGTGATACCGGCTGCGTCGGACAGCGCCAGCCGGGTTGCGAGACTGATCAGTTTGACCAGGTGCCCGGCATCCCGGATTTCCGAAGGCAGGGCCTGCTGGTAGCGCATGGCGTCTTCCGCCATGCTGCCGAGGCCCCAGGATCTGACCAGTGCCACTGCAATGTCTGCATGATGGTTGAGATAGTACTGGCGGGTGTTTCCGGGCGGTGTTTTCAGGGCAACAAGTGCGCCGACGTTGTGGAGCATGCCCAGCATGAATGCCTGGTCAGGTTCGGGGTAGCGGGTGAGGGTGGCCAGTGCCCGTGCCGTCAGCGCCGTGGTCAGGGAGTGCCGCCAGAAATCCCGCAGCTGCTGCCACTGGTCCGCGCCCAGCTCGAACAGCATCTGACGGAGGGCAGCGGTCATTAACAGTGTATGGAAGCGATGAGTGCCAAGCCGCATCAGGGCCTGCTCTATCGAGCGAATCCTGGTGGCAGGACCGTAAAGTGCGGAATTGGCAAGCGCCAACACCCGGGTAACCAAGGCGGTATCGGTGGAGACGATATCACTGATCTTGCGATAACTGTCGTCCTGGCGGCAGGATTCCAGCGCCCGCAGGGTAACCTCCGGAAGACTTGGTAACTGGATGTCAGGGGCAATTTGCATGGGCTACCTGTGAGCGCCTGGTGTCGGCATACTCTGACGACATGTTCATTATTGTTGTCCGTCAAGAGCTTAGACAATAACGTGGATTTATTAAACTGTTATTGCTGAAATTTTGAACGTTATGTTCACCAGTTTGTGATATGTGTAGAATTCAGACAGGTTGTGATGGCTTTTCCCCTGCATTCATGGACACCCAAAACTGGCGATGACGGCTACTTCGCGTGCAAGGCACAAAACGAACCAACCCCGAACGGTCGCCATTACCGGCGGCAAGGGCGGGGTGGGGAAAACGTCCGTGGCGCTGAACCTCGGGCTGACCCTTGCGAGGGAAGGCAACCGTGTCCTGCTGCTGGACGGTGACACGGATCTGGCGAATGTCAGCATTATGCTGGGGCAATATCCCCGCAAGACTCTGGCCAATGTGATTGCCGGTGAATGCTCCCTGGGCGACGTTATCATGGCGGTGGACCATGGCCTGCACATTGTCCCCGGCGCTTCTGGCGTCCAGGAATGTCTTGAATTGGATGCCGGGGCCAGCCTGGATATCCTCAAAGCCATACACCGGCTGGAAAACCGGTACGACTATGTCATTACCGACACTGCCGCGGGTCTGCAGGCTGTCGGTCTTCATATGATCGCGGCGTCTGAATTGGCCTGCGTTGTGGTCACCCCCGATCCGGCGTCGTTGACCGATGCCTTCTCCCTGATCAAGGTGCTCCAGCGCCGTGGCTATAAACGGGTGCCCAGCGTGCTCGTGAATATGGCCCAGGGAGCCAGTCAGGCCCGCTCTGTGTTCCAGCGTCTGGAGTCCGCGGCACAACGTCATCTGGGGCTTTCGCTCCACTATCTAGGAGCAGTGTGGCGGGATGAAACCCTGCGGCAGTCTGTGTTGAACCAGCGGCCGGTGGCGCTGATGCCCTCTTCGGACCCGTCTTGCCGGCAGTTCCGGACCCTTGCGGATATGCTGACTCTGCGCCTTGGTCAGGTAAGGCCGCGGAAGGCGGGTATTGCCGCATACTGGCATGAGGTTTCCCGCAGGAGTAACACGCAGCAGACGGTGCAGCCGGAAGCCAATAATACTGCTGAATCTCCTGCCAGTGCCAGGGACAGAAGTGCTAAGCTGGTGGAAGAGTTGGATGAGTTGCTGGCGCGTGAGAAAGATGCCGCGCTGCTGCGATATGAGGCATTCAACCGTATATTTGCACTATTAGGGCGCACCGTGGATGACACTACTGTCGAAATCATCCAGACTGGTTTGGCCTCTCTTGAGTGGGAGAAACTGCCTGGAAAACAGCGCAGGCATCTCGCGGTACATCTGCGCCACCTGGCGGACCAGATAGCGTCCCTTTCGGAAAACGTCGAACCGGTATCTGACCGGGTTCCCGAATCATCGGCGCCATTTTACGACCGTTGGCGTTTTGGCGAGCAGGATCAGTTGGTTAAGGCGCTCAGGGAACAGCCTTCCGATATTTCCCTGGATCAGTTGTTGCGCTCAATGGCGGCGGCTGACAAAGATCGTTCCTGAGCCGATTCTCCTCTCTGTTGCGGGATACCCGTACCTAAAGCTTTTTTCATTTGATTGTATCTTTTTGTAGCGTAAATTTGCTTTGTGTCATCGCACCGTCATCGAAGTCGTGCAAACATTAACCGCGTTCTTTCGGATAGTGGCCCGCATAATGCAGCGGCTATTCCAGTGCCCCCTTTATTTCCACAGTGGGGCGGCAGGTCGTCAGGAGAGAAGCATTCGTGGCCACAGATTATTTATGAGAAGGAGTTCTCGGAATGGTACAGCAGCTTCAAACATCAGAGTCATCCTCCACAGTTCTGGAACAACTGCGGGGAAAGCACGTTCTGGTAACGGGTACAACCGGCTTCCTGGGTAAGGTTGTTCTGGAAAAACTTATTCGAGCAGTTCCCGATATCGGCGGAATACATCTGCTGATCCGGGGAAACAAGCGGCATCCGAATGCCCGTGAGCGTTTCCTTCACGAAATTGCCACCTCCTCGGTTTTTGAAAGGTTGAGGCAGGAGGATAACGATGCCTTCGAGACCTTCATCGATGAACGGATCCACTGCATTACCGGTGAAGTCACGAAGCCTGGGTTCGGATTGACGCCGGAGCGTTTCAGCGCGCTGGCCAGCCGCACGGATGCGTTCATTAACTCTGCTGCGAGCGTGAATTTCCGCGAAGAGCTGGACAAGGCCCTGACTATCAACACCTTGTGTCTGAACAATGTGGTAGAGCTGGCCCGGAAAAACCGCAGCATGGCGGTTATCCAGGTGTCCACCTGCTACGTGAATGGCAAGAACTCCGGCCAGGTGACCGAGTCGGTGATCAAACCCGCGGGTGAAAGCGTTCCCCGCAGCACCTCCGGTTACTATGAGATAGAGGAACTGGTCAGGCTCCTGGAAGACAAGATTGCCGACGTCCGTTCCCGATACTCCGGCAAGGTTCTGGAAAAGAAACTGGTTGATCTCGGTATTCAGGAAGCCAACCACTACGGCTGGAGCGATACCTATACTTTCACCAAGTGGCTGGGTGAGCAACTGCTGATGAAGGCGCTGGATAAGCGTGCGCTGACTATCGTCAGACCGTCTATCATCGAAAGCGCCCTGGAAGAACCCGCTCCGGGCTGGATTGAAGGGGTCAAAGTGGCGGACGCCATTATCCTCGCCTACGCCCGTGAGAAGGTGACGCTCTTCCCTGGCAAGCGCAGCGGCGTCATCGACGTGATTCCCGTTGATATGGTAGCCAACGCCATTATTCTGTCTCTGGCGGAAGCCCTCTCTGAGTCGCCGCAGCGCCGGGTTTACCAGTGCTGTAGCGGCAGCAGCAATCCGATTTCCCTGGGTGAGTTCATTGACCATCTGATGGCGGAATCCAAGGCCAATTACGCTGCCTATGATCAGCTGTTCTATCGCCAGCCGACCAAGCCATTCATCGCGGTGAACCGCAAGCTGTTCGATGCGGTGGTTGGTGGAGTGCGGGTACCGCTGAGTGTTACCGCGCGGATCATGAGAATGTTGGGGCAGAACGGTGAACTGAAGATGCTGCGGAACCTGGATACCAGCCGGTCCCTGGCGACCATCTTTGGTTTCTACACGGCTCCGGATTACATTTTCCGCAATGATGAGCTGCAGGCTCTAGCTTCCCGAATGGGAGAGCAGGACCAGGCGCTGTTCCCGGTAGACGCACGCCGGATCGACTGGTCAGTCTATTTGCGCAAAATCCATCTGGCCGGCTTGAACCAGTACGCCCTGAAGGAACGCAAGTTGTATAGTCTGCGCAGTGCGAAAGCGCGTAAAAAGGCCGCCTGATGGCCAGTGGGGTGCCCGGCCTGCCGGCCGGGCATTTCCGTTCCTTTGTCTCCCCGTTGATTCCCGTCTCCATACCTTGCGGTTCATTGCGACAGGGCTATCCTTTTACTCAGACTCTCACATAACGTGATTACCCGTTGTTTTCATATGGATTTGGCTGCTTTCTCGTAGAAAAGTTCAGGAACATTAGGACGTTAGTCTAATTCATTGTGTGGTGGCACACATGTTGAACTACAGCTATCCGTCTTCCGGGCCAAGGCGCCCGCCAAGCTCTGTTTTACAAAACCGATAATGACAGCAGACTCTAAACTATAGGGGGAGCACAATGACTGAGAAACACGTTTATCCGGTAAGTCCGGAGGTGGCGAAACATGCGCTGCTGAACCGTGATCAGTACGAAGAGATGTATCGGCAATCCATCGAGGATCCGGATGCGTTCTGGAGCGAGCACGGTAAGCGTCTCGAATGGATCAAGCCGTTTTCCAGGGTCAAGAATACCACCTACGACTACGACAACCTCTCCATCAAATGGTTTGAAGACGGTGAGCTGAACGCTGCCGCCAACTGCCTGGATCGGCATCTGGAAAAGCGCGGCGATCAGACCGCCATTATTTTCGAAGGTGACGACCCCGCCGATTCCCGCAACGTGACCTATCGCGAGCTGTATGAAGAAACCTGCAAGTTCGCCAACGTCCTGAAAGCTCAGGGTGTGAAAAAGGGTGATGTGGTCACCATCTACATGCCGATGATTGTTGAAACGGGCGTTGCCATGCTGGCCTGTGCCCGCATCGGTGCGATCCACTCCGTCGTCTTTGGCGGTTTCTCACCGGAAGCCCTCGGCGCCCGTATCGCCAACGGTAATTCCCGTTTTGTGGTCACCGCCGACGAAGGTGTCCGCGGCGGTCGCAAGATTCCGCTGAAAAAGAACGTGGACGCGGCACTGAACAATGAAGCCAGCGCCAATGTCGACAAGGTGATTGTGGTCAAGCGTACCGGTGGCGATGTGCCCTGGAAAGAAGGTCGTGACCAGAGCTACGAAGAGCTTATGAAGAGCGCTTCAACGGATTGCCCCGCGGAGCCGATGAACGCGGAAGATCCGCTGTTCATGCTGTACACCTCCGGCTCTACCGGTGCACCGAAGGGCGTTCTGCACACCACCGGTGGCTACATGGTCTATACCTCCATGACCCACCAGTATGTGTTTGATTATCACGATGGCGACGTTTACTGGTGTACCGCCGACTTCGGCTGGGTCACCGGCCACAGTTATATCCTGTACGGCCCGCTCGCCAATGGTGCCACGACGGTTCTGTTCGAGGGTGTGCCCAACTATCCGGATACCTCCCGCATGGGGCAGGTGGTCGATAAGCACAAGGTGAACATCCTGTACACCGCGCCTACCGCCATCCGTGCCCTGATGGCCGAAGGCGAATCCTGCATGAACGGCACTACCCGTGACAGCCTGCGGCTGCTGGGCTCCGTGGGTGAGCCCATCAACCCGGAAGCCTGGGAGTGGTATCACCGGGTGATTGGTAACAGCAAGTGCCCGATTGTGGATACCTGGTGGCAGACCGAGACCGGTGGCATCCTGATTTCGCCGTTGCCGGGCGCCGTCGACCTGAAGCCGGGTTCGGCTACCGTGCCGTTCTTCGGTGTGAAGCCGGCTCTGGTGGATAATGACGGCAAGATCCTGGAAGGCAAGACTGAGGGTAACCTGGTTATCCTGGACAGCTGGCCCGGCCAGATGCGCACCATCTACGGCGACCATGAGCGTTTCAAGCAGACCTACTTCAGCACTTACAAGGGCATGTATTTCACCGGCGACGGCGCCCGTCGTGATGAGGATGGCTACTACTGGATCACCGGTCGGGTGGACGACGTTCTGAACGTGTCCGGTCACCGTCTGGGTACCGCCGAGGTGGAGAGCGCGCTGGTCGCGCACGATAAAGTCGCCGAGGCGGCTGTGGTAGGCTACCCTCACGAGATCAAGGGGCAGGGCATCTATGTCTACGTGACCCTGGTTCACGGTGAGGATCCTTCGGACGATCTGAAGAAGGAGCTGGTCCAGTGGGTGCGCAAGGAGATAGGTCCGATCGCGTCTCCGGATGTGATCCAGTGGGCACCTGGACTGCCCAAGACACGTTCTGGCAAGATTATGCGCCGGATTTTGCGTAAAATCGCGTCAAACGAGCATGATCAGTTGGGTGATACTTCCACACTGGCGGATCCGGGTGTGGTGGATGACCTGATCAGCGGTCGTGCGAACAAGTAAGGCCTGCTTGTTATCAGGCCGTGTATCTGTGAGGAATCTGTTGAATGACACAAACAATTATCGTCGCCGATGATCACCCGCTGTTTCGTGCAGCTTTGAAGCAGGCGGTCAGTCAGGCGGTACCTGATGCCAAAACAGTCGAGGTCGACAGCATCAAGGCACTGCAGGCGGCGGTGGAGTCGCATCCGGATGCGGATCTGGTGTTGCTGGATCTCAATATGCCGGGTGCCCACGGCTTCTCCGGGCTGGTGTTCATGCGCGGGCAGTATCCCGGGTTGCCGGTAGTGGTTGTGTCAGGATCGGAGGAATTGCAGGTGATGCGTCGCTCGATCGACTACGGGGCGTCCGGCTTCATTCCGAAGTCGGCGCCGTTGCCGACCATTACCGAGGCGATCCAGGCGGTCCTGGAAGGGGATGTCTGGTTGCCGGAGGGTGTGGCGGACAAGATTGAGCAGATGCATTCGGATATGACGGATTTTTCCGAGAAGCTGGCGTCGTTGACGCCGCAGCAGTTCCGGGTGCTGGGTATGTTGGCCGAGGGGCTTCTGAACAAGCAGATTGCGTATGATCTGGATGTGTCGGAGGCGACGATCAAGGCGCATATTACGGCGGTGTTCCGGAAGCTTGGGGTTCGGAATCGGACCCAGGCGGTGATTGCGATTCAGCAGATGGAGATTGATCCTTCGGATCAGTCGTTGTCTGGTAGCTGACGTTCAGCTTTTTTGGTTTGTTATGAAGCGGGAGCCTTTGGGCTCCCGTTTTTTGTTTTTAGCCCTCTTCTTTTGGTGTGTGGTGCTGGGCGGGTGAGCCCTCCACGGGCACGCTAC
>NZ_JBJJLC010000019.1:0-31873 GCF_045449855.1 Marinobacter alkalisoli
CCCACCCCTGAATGGCCTGCCCCCAAAGACAAAGAACCGGAAATGAACAATGAACGTTACTGAAGCCTCCCTGTTCTGGGGATTCCTGCTGGTATACGGCGTGGTCATGTACGCCCTGTCGCCGAAGAGCAAGAACGCGAATTCGTTCTATAAAGGTGCTGATGATCACGGTAACCCGGTGGGTCAGTGGTCACTGACGGCCAGTATTTTTATCAGCTGGATCTTTGCCAAGTCGGTGACCAACGCGGCTAACCTGGGCGCGGCCTATGGCGTGGTGGGTGGTCTGGCGTATGCCAGTTACTGGCTATCGATTCCGGTGGCCGGTTATGTGATTTATCTGATCCGGACACAGACCGGCGCCCGTAGCCTGCAGGATTTTCTCACCTCCCGCTTTGGGCGGCTGGCCAGCCTGGCGTTTGCGGCGGCGATCCTGATTCGGTTGTATAACGAAGTCTGGAGTAACACGGCCGTAGTGGGTGGTTACTTCGGGCTGCCCGGTGAGTGGGAGTATTATTCGGCCGCCATGCTGTTTACCGTGTTTACGCTGGCCTACAGCCTTAAAGGCGGGCTGCGGTCGTCGATCTTTACCGATGTGATTCAGGCCTTTGTGTTTGTCTTCTTTGTGGGCGCGGTGTTGTTCCTGATCATTCCGGCCAACGATACCAGTGCCCTGCTGAGCAATGGCGAATTCAGACTTAACGCCGGCTTTGATCTGCTGCTGGTCGCCTTGCTGCAGCTATTCAGTTACCCGTTTCACGATCCGGTGCTGACCGACCGGGGCTTTGTGAACAAGGAAAAGACCATGCTCCGCAGTTTCGTGGTCGCCGGGCTGTTGGGCTTTGTCGCGGTGTTTATCTTCAGTCTGGTGGGTGTTCACGCTCGCCTGAACGGCATTGATGCCATGGGTAATGCGCCTGCGGCTGTGGGGCAGTCATTGGGGCTGGCGGCGTTGTTTTTCATGAGTGTGGTGATGATGACCTCGGCTGGCTCGACACTGGACTCTACCTTTACCTCGCTGGCGAAATCCCTGGCGGTGGATCTGCCGCGGCTGGCTCAGCGCGCATCGGACAGGCTGCCGAGCATGCGGGTCGGAGCGGTGGTGATGGTCGTGTTTGCGTTTCTGGGTAACCTGCCGATGTTTGCCGGCACCGATATCCTCAAGGCCACCACCATCTCCGGCACCATGGTGATGGGGCTGGCACCGGTGTTCCTGTTCTACGGTTTCACCCGCTGGTCACCCTGGAGCTTTCATTTGAGTTTCTGGACCGGGCTGGGGCTGGGCGTGCTGCTGGCCACCGGGTTGATTCCGTCAAGCTGGGCTATTGGCGACGGCAAGTACGCCATGCTGCTTGGGGTCAACGCCTACGGCTTTCTGATCTGTACCGCAGGATTCTTCCTGCCGCTGGTGTTAAGGCGACTCGCAGGCAAGTCTCTGGCCACCAGTGGGGTATAGGCATGGCCAGCTCCGAGGGTCGCAGTTGTCCGTTGGCGTACCGCTACCATCCGGCTTCACTTTGCCAGGAAGCCAGTCAGGTGTCCGAGGATGTGCTGTATGTCATTGGTGGGCTATACGGCAATCCATTCGCTCTGGACGAAATCGAGCAGATGGCGCTGGCGGAGGAGCGGCAGGGGCATCGGGTAAAACTGGTCTTCAATGGCGACTTCAACTGGTTCAATGCCAGTGACACGCTGTTCCGGCAGATCAATAACCGGGTGCTGGATCATACGGTTACCCTTGGCAATGTAGACTTTGAACTGGCCACGCCCAGCGTCGGGGCAGGTTGCGGCTGCGCTTATCCCGATTTTGTGGATCAAGGCGTGGTTGATCGTTCCAATCGAATGATGGAACGGCTTCAAGCGTTGGCCGATGAACATCCGGATATACAAAAACGGCTGTCCGGATTGCCCAGGTTTCGCTGCTTGATGTTTGGAGGCCTAAAGATTCTGGTGCTGCACGGAGACCCGGAGTCATTGGCAGGCTGGGGGCTGGCCCATGAATCTTTTGTCGCCGGCAACGATTTGGCATTGGCGGAATGGTTCAGGGCGTCGGGCGCGGACGTGATTGCCTCCACTCATACCTGTCTTCCCGCACTCTGGTCAGGCGTGGTTGATGACCGGTGCCGTGTGGTGGCGAATAATGGCTCTGCCGGCATGGGTAACCTGCGTTCGGATCCCCGTGGACTGATCACCCGTATCGGCTTTACACGTCCCCGCGCTGAGCCAGTGGCGGGCATCGAACATGGTGGCCTGAATGTATCCCTTATGCCGGTCGTCTACGATCTTGATGCCTGGCTACCACAGTTTGACCGGCTCTGGCCCGCTGGTTCACCGGCGGCGGTTTCCTACCGTTACCGTATGATCTCAGGTACTTCCCTGAGGCCGGATAGCATCATTTTTCCTTCCATTTCGTAATCAATTTGTCACTGGCGGTTGCTTCAATTCGGTCTATTCTAATAGGACAAGCGTAGCCTGGTCGGTGTAGGTCAATCAGGCTCAACTTGAAATATATTTTGTGGTCTATATAATTTAACCCTAATTTTTTGACGCGAATTGATCACGCTATGACATCAGAAGGCTCGAATACCACCGCCATCACCCTTCGCACACCCGTGAAAGATGATGGCTACAGGCTCCACCAGCTGGTGGCAGAATGCCCTCCGCTGGACCCCAACTCGATTTACTGCAATCTGTTGCAGTGCAGCCACTTTGCCGAGACCGGCGTGGCCGCGGAGAAGGACGGCGATCTGGTCGGCTTTATCTCCGGATACATCCCTCCCCAACAGCCCGAAACCGTGTTTGTCTGGCAAGTGGCCGTTCATGAGAAAGGTCGTGGACAGGGGCTGGCCAAGCGGATGCTGAAAGAGATTGTGGCCCGGGGCGCGTGCAAGAGTGTGACGCACCTGGAAACCACCATCACCGAGGACAACGAAGCATCCTGGGCGCTGTTCCGTTCGTTCGCCCGTGATCTGGGAGCCGAGCTCACCTACCACGAGCACTTTGAGAAAGAGACCCACTTTGGCGGCAAGCACGATTCTGAATTCCTGCTGCGCATCGGGCCTTTCACAAAGCCAGTCTGAGAGTCTGTTTCTGACGCAGGCGTTAATGACCGCTATCTGGAGTAGCCGGCAGACTACTGAGGTAGGTCTGCCAGAAGGCTTTAACCAATGTGTGGCTGGCTGATCGCGACGTAACCCGATGGGCTGCCCCACATCTACCTCGAACCTGACATGCTAAGAGGCAAGACAATGGAACTTTTCAAGTCGACCGAATCTGAAGTACGCGTTTATTCCCGCGCCTTTCCGGTGATTTTTAACCGCGCCAAGAACGCGCATCTGTACACCGAAGATGGCAAAGAGTATCTGGATTTTCTCGCCGGTGCCGGTTCCCTGAACTACGGTCACAACAACGATATCCTCAAGAAAGCGCTGCTGGAATACGTTGAGGCCGACGGTGTGAGCCAGGGCCTGGACCTGTTCACCACCGCCAAGCACGACTTCATCGAGTCCTATAAGAAGCACATCCTCGATCCCCGTGGCCTGGATTACAAAATGCAGTTTACCGGCCCCACCGGTACCAACTGTGTGGAAGCGGCCATGAAACTGGCGCGTAAGGTCAAAGGCCGTAACGGTATTATCTCCTTCACCAACGGTTTCCACGGTGTGACCATGGGCGCCGTTGCCGCGACCGGTAACAAGCACCACCGGGGTGGTGTCGGCACGCCGCTGGGTAATGTCGATTTCATGTTCTACGACGGTTACCTCGGGAATGACGTGGACACCCTGGAAATCATGGACAAGGTGCTGTCTGACAGCTCCTCCGGTGTTGAGCTGCCGGCCGCTGTGATTGTTGAGGCAGTACAGGGCGAAGGCGGTCTGAACGTGGCCCGTGCCGAATGGCTGAAAGGCCTGTCCGAGCTGTGCAAGAAGCACGATATCCTGCTGATTCTGGACGATATCCAGGCAGGCAACGGTCGTACCGGTGAGTTCTTCAGCTTTGAATTCGCCGGCATCAAGCCGGACATTGTTACTGTCTCCAAGTCTCTCAGTGGCTACGGCCTGCCGATGGCCCTGGTACTGTTCAAGCCGGAGCTGGATATCTGGACGTCCGGCGAACACAACGGCACCTTCCGCGGCAACAACATGGCCTTTGTAACGGCCCGTGCGGCGGTGGAGACCTACTGGAAAGACGACGCTTTCGCCAACGAAGTGAAGGCCAAGACCAAGGTGCTGGGCGACGCCCTGCAGGCGATTTGCGACAAGTACCCGGGTGAGTTCAAAATGAAGGGACGCGGTTTGATGCGTGGTATTGAAGCCACACATGCCGATGTGACGGGTCCGATTACCAAGCGTGCCTTCGAGCATGGCCTGATAATCGAAACCAGTGGTCCCAACGACGAAGTGATCAAGTGCCTGATGCCGTTGACCACGAGCGAGGAAGACCTGAAGAGAGGTGCCGAGCTGCTGGCTAAAAGTGTGGACGAAATCATGCAGGAAGGGATCAGCGAGGCGTCATAAGACGCCTCCTTCATCCGGACATTCATTCTGCAGGATAGCGAAGACGACACTATGACTACCCAACTACATACTGTAGAAAAGATCGGCGGCACCTCGATGACCAACTACGAGGCCGTCCGTGACAACATCATCATCGGTGATCGCAGCAAAGAAGATCTGTACCAGCGCATTTTTGTGGTGTCCGCCTACGGTGGCGTCACCAACGAACTGCTGGAACACAAGAAAACCGGTGAGCCGGGCGTGTATGCCCTGTTTGCCGATGCTGAATCCGACTGGGCCTGGGGTGACGACCTCACCAAACTGGTGAAGTTCCTGACCGATATCAACGGTGAACTGTTTGAGGATCCCATGCTCAAGCAGCAGGCCGACCAGTTCATCACCGACCGTATTGAGGGTGTTCGCGGTTGCCTGATTGACCTGCAGCGTCTGTGCTCCTACGGTCAGTTCCAGCTGGAAGAGCATCTGCTGACCGTGCGTGAAATGCTGGCCGGTATCGGTGAAGCGCACAGTGCTTTCAACACCGCACTGAAGCTCCAGCAGGAAGGCATCAATGCCCGCTTTGTGGATCTCACCGGCTGGCGTGACAATGAACTGCTGCCCCTGGACGAGAAGCTGAAGCAGGCGTTTGACGCGGTCGACCTGACCCGGGAACTGCCCATTGTGACGGGTTATGCCCAGTGCAAGGAAGGTCTGATGCGGACCTTTGATCGCGGCTACAGCGAGATGACCTTCAGCCGGGTGGCGGTGATCACCGAGGCCCGCGAAGCGATTATCCACAAGGAATACCACCTCAGCTCCGCCGACCCCAACATTGTCGGTGCCGACAAGGTGGTCCCGCTTGGCCGGACCAACTATGACGTGGCCGACCAGCTGGCCAACCTGGGCATGGAGGCTATCCATCCCCGTGCCGGTAAGGGCATGCGCCAGAACGAAATCCCGCTGCGGGTGATGAACACCTTTGAGCCGGACCATACCGGTACCCTGATCACCAGCGATTACGTCAGTGAGAAGCCCCAGGTGGAAATCATTGCCGGCGCCAAGGGTGTGTTCGCCATCGAGGTGTTCGATCAGGACATGCAGGGTGAGCCGGGTTCCGACCGCCGTATCCTGGATGTGCTGAGCCGCTTCAAGGTGCGCTTCATGTCCAAGGACACCAACGCCAACACCATCACCCACTATGTCGGCAGCACCCTGAAACACGTCAAGCGGGTGGTCAAGGCGCTGCAGGAAGAGTTTCCGAATGCGGAGCTCAATACCCGCAAGGTGGCTGTGGTTTCCGCCATTGGTAGTGATATGAAAGTGCCTGGCATCCTGGCCCGCTCAGTGAAGGCCCTGGCGGACGAGGACATCAGTGTCCTTGCCCTGCACCAGTGCATGCGTCAGGTGGATATCCAGTTTGTGGTGGACGAGGACAACTACGAGAAGGCCATCGTGGCCCTTCACGGTGTTCTTATTGAGCCGCACAACCACGAATACGCCATCGTCGCGGCGTAATACGTCGCCTGGATCACCCCCGGACGGAACCGGTCGCTTCGTTCGGGGGTGATGGGCGACCATCCTCCGACCCTGTCCCTCAGTGGGCCGTAAAGACCCAGGCGCCGACGGCAACCTGGCAGGTGACGACCACGGCAGTGAGCACCAGTCTCAGCCGCAGGTACCATGCCGGCCAATAGACGTTCATCCATCGGGCGTCGACGAGGTAAAGGGCCAGATATGCTGTGGTGTACAGCACAATCTGCCAGGCTGTGGTCAGTAACAGGCCCAGGCCGGCGGCCAGGAAAAACACCTGACTGAGCAGCATCGTCACCTGGGGGGAGAGCGGATAACAGCGATTCTCCAACTGCATGGCGATGGGCCAGTAAACGCCTCCCATGAACGCCAGAATTCCCGCACTGTATAGGTAAAACCAGCCGATAATTGCAATACTGTGCGCAGGGACGAGGAGCAGCAGGAGCACCGCTGCAATAAAGGGCAGGAGCCCAAGCATACCAACGGCCATGGCCAGTCGGGCTACGGCAATCACGACGCCCCCCCCTGCCAGCAGCTACCAAAGGGCAGGGTTTCGATCGTGTTGTCGCGGTTATTGCCGAGTGTGCTGAATGCTTTTTTCACTGTGGTGCTCCGGGGTGACGTGGTACGCCAGTTCTTACGATCCCCGAGAGCAATAGGATCAATTCCCCAGGGCCTGGCACTCCCTGTGTTGCGGGCAGCTCACCAGATGATCATTGACCATGCCCGTCGCCTGCATGAAGGCGTACACAATGGTCGGCCCGACGAAGTTGAAGCCGGCTTTTTTCAACGCGCGGGACATGGCTTCGGCCTCGGCAGTGGTCACCGGTACTTCATGCAGGGTTTGCCAGTGATTCTGAATCGGCATGCCATCCACGAAGGACCACAGGAATTCGCTGAAATCGATGCCCTGCTCTTTCAGCTCGAGGAAGCTGCGGGCGTTCCGGATAATCGACTTTACTTTCAGTCGGTTGCGGATAATGCCGGGGTTGCCGAGTAACTCCTCCACTTTGTCGTCGTTGTAGCAGGCAATCCGTTCCGGGTTGAACTGGTCGTATGCCGCCCGGTAGCTGTCCTGTTTGCGCAGGATGGTAATCCAGCTCAGGCCGGCCTGCTGGCCGTCCAGGCAAAGCTTTTCAAACAGCGCGAGCTCATCGAATTCGGGGCGGCCCCACACGGTGTCATGGTAGTCGGTATAGAGTGAGTCGGTTCCACACCAGGGGCAACGGTTGTTCTCATCCATAAGGGTTCCTCTTCAGTTCAGGTGCTGGTGTGATGGACCGGTGCCGACTGAAGGCCAAGGGGCTGTCCGGTGGGACCGGTCTGTCGAGGTCCAGGTCGACTGTTGGCCCGGCTAACAGCCCTCCGGAAGGCAGCAACAGGTGATCATGCCGGTAAACCAGAGTCACCAGGAAGCCTGCCAGCTCGCCGCTGGCGGCCTGCCATCCGGCGTCGTGGCGGTCACCGTACAGGCTGAAGTCCGACCGAACTTCCAGTGTTTGCAGGTTGCCGGCGATGCCCCGCCCCGTGGCTTTCAGCCAGGCCTCTTTGAGCGTCCACACCCGCAGGAAATCTTCGTGGCTGTTGTTGGCCAGCAGCCATGCCTGCTCATCCGGAGTAAACCAGCGGCGCACTACTTTTTGCCAGTGGGGATGCCGGTCGAGTGGCTCCAGATCCAGACCGATACCCGGCTGCCCGCTGATCGCACATCCTGACAGACCGCCGCTGTGGCTCAACGACAGGTGCCAGCCCTCGGGGCGAGCCGAGGCTACGGGGCGGCCGCTGACCGGTTCACAATGTCCGGCCGGACACTGCGAGCCGCGCCCGATGGCCTGTCGAATCAGCCAGCGGCTGCTCAGGTACTCGCGCTGCCTGGGCCCGGAAAATTTCGCCACCGTGGCCAGCTCGTAGTCGGTCAGCCAGTCCGGACACGACAGCACACCGGCTTCGGGCTCCCGGCACAGCCAGACCGTGGGTGCCGTCTCAGGGTTGCAGTCGCTGGATGTGCCAGCCATCACCTTGCCTCACGTATTCAAAGCGATCGTGCAGGCGGCTGGGCCGGCCCTGCCAGAATTCAATGCGCTCCGGGATCACCCGGTATCCTCCCCAGAAACTGGGCAGGGGGATTTCCCCTTCACTGAACTTACGTTTGATTTCAGCCACTTTCTGCTCAAGCAGGCCGCGAGACGTAATGGCCTTGCTTTGCTCCGATACCCAGGCGCCAATCTGGCTGCCCCTTGGGCGGGAGGAGAAATAACGCAGGGATTCCGCCTTGCTCACCTTTTCCACGGCGCCCTGGATTTTCACCTGGCGGTTCAGCCCAATCCACGGAAACAACAGGGCCGCTTTCGGGTTCTGTTCTATCTCCTGGGCCTTGCGGCTGCCGTAGTTGGTATAGAATACAAAACCACGCTCATCATAATACTTCAGCAGCACAGTTCGCAGGTCCGGCATTGAATCGCTGCCAGCGGTGGCCAGGGACATGGCGTTGGGCTCCAGGATGCCCGCGGTTCGTGCGTCATCAAACCAGGTATGGAACTGTCTTATCGGGTTTTCATCCAGCGTACTCCGGTGCAGGCCCTCGCTCTCGAAGTCACGTCGCATGTCACTGATATCCATCGGATGGATCCTGTCGTAAATAGTGAGTCTTCAGTACTATACAGATACGGTGGTCTATTCTTTCAGGATTGGCGAGTGATGGAAACTGACGGGCAACAATCGGGGAGATCTGGTGTGGCCAAGGCGCAAACGCAAAAGCCTGTGTACAGGAAAGTTTGGTTCTGGTTGGTGTTACTGCTGGCGGTTTATACCCTGGCCGGATTTTTCCTGCTGCCCTGGTGGCTGCAAAGGTTTGTCCCGGAACAGCTGGAACAGCGAATGGGCTGGCAAGCACAGGTCGAGGAGATCAAAACCAATCCGTTCAGCATGAGCCTGGATATCCGCACCTTGACGGCGGATGACGCGGATGGCGAGAAAGTCATCGGATTCGACCGGCTGTTTGTCGACCTGGGGTTCTGGAAGCTGTTCACCGGCGTGGTGGGGCTGCAGGCCATTGCGATCGAGGAGCCCTTTATCCGGCTGGATCTGCTGGACGATTACGGCGTGAACTTCGCCAGGGACTGGAGCGAGGCCAACCCCGCCGCGACTGAGTCGGAGCCGGCAGAGGACGACACGTCCGCGCCACCGAAGCTGTACTTCCAGCGAATCACCATCAATGGCGGAGAGTTGTTGTTCCGGGATTTCAGCAAGGAGGAGCCCGCCAACTTCCGGATTTCACCCCTGGACCTGACTTTGAACGACCTTGCCACCTGGCAGCGGGACGACACCCAGAGTAACTATTACCTGTTGGCTGCGCTGGGAAACCAGACCATTGAGTGGGAAGGCGATCTGAGCATCAACCCATTGTATTCAGAGGGCTTTATCCGGGTAGCGAATATTGATCATGAGACCCTGAAGCATTTCCTGAAGCCCTATCTGCCCTATGATCTCCGGGGTGGGAATGTCACCGTCAGCACCAACTATGAACTGCAACTGATGGACCAGCTGTACCTGACGACATCGGAAGGTGAACTGGAACTGGAAGAGCTGGCGGTCGCGCTGGACCAGAACCGGGACGACGTTGCCCTGAAAACCGGGCGGCTGGCTGTTGAGAAGGTTCGCTTTGGCCTGACCGGGCGGACCGCCGAGATTGGCATGATCACGGTGGATACCCTGGATCTGGCACTGGAACGTGGCCCCGATGGTGCGATCGATCTGCTCGCCCCTCTTCAGCGGGAGCCCGGCAATGAGGACGATGGAGATGCCGGGGATTCACCAGGGCCCGGTTTCCAGTGGTCCATTGCCGGGCTGGAGCTGGCTGACAGCCGCGTGCAATGGCGCGATCGCCAGCCGGAGACATCCGCAGAGATAGCGGTAGAGGAGCTGGCGCTGACGCTGGGGCGTATTTCCGATGAACTGGAGGAGCCCGTTCGTTACCAACTGCGGGGCACCCTTGCAGAGGGCGGATCGCTTGGGCTGGATGGGCAGGCGACCCTACAGCCTTTCACCCTGGAAGCAGGCGTGACAGGCTCCGGCGTGCAACTGGCAGGTTTTGAACCCTATATCCGTGAAATGGCGAACCTGAACGTTCGCAGCGGTCAGCTGACGCTGGATGGCAACCTGGATCTGGACGGTCAGCAGGAGCCGCTGACCGGTACCTTCAGTGGCACGGCCGAGGTCGCGGGTCTGAACCTGACGTTGCCGGATTCGGACGAACCTCTGCTGGCCTGGCAGACCCTCCGTTTGGCACCACTGGAGTACAACGTTTATCCGGCTCGCCTGGAAATCGGCACTATTACCCTGAGCGAACCTGCCGTGAACGTCGTACGTGGTGGGGATGGGCTCCACAATCTTGAACGGATTATTCGTGACTCCGGGGCCGCGCCTGATGCCGATGCCGAGGAGCCCCCGGAGGGCAATGGCGAAGAGCCCGACTTTATTTTCCGTATCGAACAGTTGCTACTGGAAGAAGGCGCGGTGTCCTACACCGACCGTACCCTGGATCCGTCATTCACCACGACGTTCGACGAACTGAACGGGACGGTCACCGGCGTCAGCAACGTTGCGCCGCAACAGGGCAAGGTGTCGGTGCGCGGCCGGGTGGATGAAGTTTCCGAGCTGAACTTCGAGGGTACTCTGGGCACACTGGGAACCGATGATGTCAGCCAGCTGAGCCTGGGTATGAAAAACGGTTCCCTGCCTAACCTTTCGCCCTATTTCGGGCGCTACCTTGGTTACGGCGTGGACAGTGGCAAGCTGAATGTTGAAATGGATTATGAAATCGCCGGGAGCCGCATCGACGCCACCAACATGATCGTGATGGACCGGCTGGAGCTGGGGCAGCCGGTGGCAAGCGATGAGGCGGTGGGTGCCCCGGTCAAGCTGGGACTTGCATTGTTACGGGATCGCCAGGGGGTGATTGAAATTGACCTACCGATCAGTGGCAACCTGGATGATCCTGATTTCAGCGTTGGAAAGGTGGTGATGCGGGCCTTTGTGAATATCCTCGCCAAGGCTGCGGCGTCGCCTTTCAGTGTGCTGGGCTCGGTTGCGGAACTGGCAGGCCTTTCCGGAGAAGAACTGAGCAGGGTCAACTTTCCGGCGGGTGAAGTCGCATTGGCCGAGGGCGAGCGGGCCAAACTGGATGCCCTCGCGGACGCGTTGTCCGAACGCCCTGCCTTGTTGCTCAATATCCGCGGTGTAGTGGCGCCGGAAGCGGATGGGCTGGCGTTGTTGAAACAACGGCTGGCGGAGCAGAATGGCGGCGCCCTGAGTGATGAAGCCTGGGAGCAGGCAAAGCAGGAATATCTGGCGGGCAATCGGTCACTACCGCCGGAGGTTCTGGGGAACCTGGCCTCGGCGCGGGGTGTCTGGCTACGTAACCAGCTGCTGGAAGAATACGATGTGGCGGATGAGCAGCTATTCCTGCTGGATCCGGTACGGGATGGCGTGGCTGATGCCGGGGGGCAGGTAGCGGTCGAGTTTGCGCTGGACGCGCGCTAGAAACCTTCAGGGCTGCTGGTAGGGGAAGCCGGTCAGGAAACCCGGGGGTAACTGTAGCCCCCACTGTTCAACCAGAAAACGGTACTGTCCGCTCTCCATCAGTGGTTCAAACAGGCGGACCATGTCGTTGGCATCCACCGGTCCGCCTTTGCGGGTGATGATAGCCAGGCGATAGGACTGGTCCGGCATCTCGGACACCAGAAAGGTATCCCAGTCTTCCGGGTGTCGATCAAGGTGTTGCTGAAGATAGGAGCGGCTGACGATGGCCACTTCCGCCACCGATGGCCGGTCGGCCTTGATCAGGTCAATGTTACGGCGGTGGTTGTCGGAAAACTCTATACTGAAGCGTTTCTCCAGCTCAGTATTGTTAGTTTCGAAATCGGCGAATCCATAGTGGTATCCGGAGATAGCCACGATCCGGCGTTTGCTCAGGTCGTCAAAGAAGCTGAGGTCGCGATCCGGCTTCTTCAGTGCCAGGTACAGGTCTTCATCGGTGAGGATGGCCATGGTGGCGTCGTGGCTATGGTCTTTCCAGCCCCAGGCCGGACTTTCAAAAAAGATGACGTCGTACAGGCCGGCATTGAAATCGAGATGCCGACGTTTCGGGGACGTGTGAATAATCTTGAACTGAATATCCTGGTGGGCCTTATTCAGATGTTTCAAGGTGTCGGCCAGCAGGCCCTGAAGTTTGTTAGCCGGTCCTATGCTGGCGATGGGCGGAAAGTTGTAGACGCCCACTTTGATCTCAGTCGCGGCCCTGGCCTCGGGAAGCATCGATCCCAACAGGCAGATCAGCAGGATAAGAAGAGGGCTTTTGGATCCATGGGCTGATGGCAAAATAACAGTTCCGGATGACGATAAGTTTGAGCGTTCGTGCAGATTAACACTACGGTCTCCTGGCCAGGAAGAATCAATTATAAACTTGTGTGAAAAGGAAAAGGTTGTTGTGAGTCGTCCGCTGAGTCATTTTTTTGCCTACGTTTCCCGCCTGCGCTGGATAAAGCGCTGGGGCCTGATGCGCAACGCCATTGAGGAGAACGTGGCCACCCATTCCTGGGAAGTGGCGACCCTTGCCCACGCCCTGGCGCTGATCCGCAACCGGCATTATGGCGGTTCGGTGAACGCCGACCGGATTGCAGCGGCGGCCCTCTATCACGATGCGACCGAGGTGATCACGGGGGATATGCCGACACCGGTCAAGTATCACTCGCGGGTCATGCGGGAAGCGTTCGGCGACATCGAGCACAAGGCGGAGGCGGAACTGCTGGCATTGTTGCCGGAGGATCTGAGGGAGGACTTCGCGCCCTATCTGAGGGAGTCGCAACTGTCAGCGGAAGAGCAGGAGTTGATCAAGGCCGCGGACCGGCTGTCGGCCTGGCTGAAATGTCAGGCGGAGATTCGCACCGGTAACAAGGAATTTGAACCAGCCGCCGAGCAGATCGCACGACGGCTGGAACAGGATGGGTTACCCGAGGTTGCCTACTTCATGGAGGTCTTTGCCCCCGGTTACCAGCAACCCCTGGATAACCTGCTGGGGTAACGCCGGTTCAGGAAGTCGCGCCCGAGGAGGCAACCATGCCGCCTCGCAGGCCATCGCGCTGGACAGACTGGCGCACCAGGTCTTCCGGGCTGCCCGCCAGATCGCGGAACATGCCCATGGAGCCCAGCAGTGCGGACGATTCATACGGTACGAACACCCGCTCGCCTTCCTTGGCCATGTTCGGCAGCACCTTGATGTAGCTCTGCCCCAGAAGGTAGCCAATAACGGTCTGCTTGTTCTCTTCCGATTCGCCCATGGCGCTCAGTACCAGGCGAATGGATTCCTGCTCACCCTGGGCACGCAGGATAGCGGATTCCTTGTCGCCCTGGGCATTGAGAATGGCGGACTCCCGCTGACCCTGGGCCATGGCGATGGCAGCGGACTTCTCACCTTCCGCTTCGGTCACCGTGGCGCGCCGCTTTCGCTCAGCGGCCATCTGCAGACGCATGGCTTCTTCCACTTCCTCGGGCATGCTGATGTCCTGAACTTCCACCCGGGTCAGCTTGACGCCCCACTTGGAGGCCGGCTCTTCCATTTCCGCCTGGATGGCGCTGTTGACCTCACTGCGGGACTCAAACAGCTTATCCAGTTCCATCTTCCCGACCACCGAGCGCAGGGTGGTCTTGGCCAGTACTTCCACCGCCTGACTCATGTTCGCCACTTCATACACCGCACGGCGGGGATCGATGATCTGGTAGTAGAGGGCGCCATTGATCTTGACCGTCACGTTATCGGTGGTGACCACGGGCTGGCCGGGAAAGTCCATCACGGTTTCACGACGATCGATGCGAATCTCATCATTGGTGACCGGGTGGTAGTCATCGCCCATGCGCATGTAGCGAATCATGGTGATGGGTCGTGGGCGTTCAATAAACGGAATGATGATGTTGACGCCGCTTTCGAGTACCCGGTTGAAGGAGCCCAGACGCTCAATAACCATGACCTCGGACTGGCGCACGATCACCAGGCCCTTGGCGATGATCGCGATGCCGATGACAACCAGGACCAGGCTGATGATCAGCCCGGGTGACATAAATGCTTCCATACTTGTTACTCCGTGTGATTGATGCTGTGGACAACGGCGGTGGTGCCGTCGAATCGTTCAAAAATGACTTCCGTGCCTTCCGGCAATTCCGCTAACCCGGTGTCGCTGGTACGGATCCGGTAGAAATCGCCGTTGACCTTGATGCCGATGGCGCCGTCGAAATCCCGCCGCTCGCAATGATAGCGACGACCATGTTCAACACCGGTGCCGGTGGTGCCGTAGGCAACGCCTTTGGGGGAAAACCGGGGGCGAATCCAGAGAATGGCAACCGGGACGAGAATGCCTGAAAACACCCCCATACCGACCAATTGCCATTCAAAGGATGCGCCCAGAAACGCCAGCAATGCGGTCAGTGCCGCTGCGGCCCCCAGAGCCAGAAGCACAAGAACGCCGGAGGCAAGTTCCGCCAGGCTCAGGACCAGTGCCAGGATCAGCCAGACATGTGTGAGACTCCATTCCATACAGGTAATATCCGTCAGTGGTTGGTTTGGAACGTTGCGCCGGATTGTAGCATGGCTCTCAGGGTTGGCCTGAGTGCCCGGTACCGGCGACCTCTTATGCCATGGTCAGGAACCGGACAGCTGTTAGAGTAATTACTTTAAAACAAAGAAGAGGCCCCGGCCATGAAAGATCTGAAGAACAAAGTTGCGGTTGTTACCGGTGCAGGTTCCGGCATTGGTCGCGCTCTCGCCAAGTCACTGGCTACCCGTGGCTGCCGCCTCGCGCTGTCAGATGTGAATGAAACCGGTCTGGCGGAAACCGTGAAGGAACTGGATGGCGCGGACGTGAAAGCCTACAAACTGGATGTATCCAGCCGCGACGCCATTTATGCCCATGCCGAAGAAGTCGCCAAGGATTTTGGCCAGGTCAACCTGGTGATCAACAACGCCGGTGTTGCCCTGTCTGCCACCGTCCGTGAAATGGCCGATGATGATTTCAAATGGGTGATGGACATCGATTTCTGGGGTGTCGCCCATGGTACCCGTGCGTTCCTGCCTCATCTGATTGCCTCCGGTGACGGTCATGTGGTGAACGTGTCCAGCGTGTTCGGCCTGATTGGCGTGCCCAAGCAAAGCGCCTACAACGCCGCCAAGTTTGCCGTACGTGGCTTCACTGAAGCCCTGCGTCAGGAAATGCAGCTGGAAAATCAGCCGGTGGCTGTCAGCTGCGTACATCCCGGTGGCATTCGCACCAACATTGCCAATGCCGCCCGTATGGGTAAATCGGAAAATGCCGACGCCCAGCGCAAGGGGTTTGACAAGCTCGCGATGACGACGCCGGACAAGGCTGCTGAAATCATTGTGAAGGGCATTCTGAAGGACGAGTCCCGGATTCTGGTGGGTCCGGATGCCTGGGGCATTGATGCCATCAACCGCCTGCTGGGCTCTGCCTACCAGCCGCTGGTAGCGAGATTCTCTCGTAAGAATCTGTATGTCTGAGGCATAATTAACGTGTAGCAGGTTGCGACTGGACTGCAACCTGCTGTACATTTTACATACAGAATATTCCTTCTATACTTGCTGTTCATCTAGGGAAAGAGTCAGCATGAATACGCCTCATCACTCCGATTTGAGGGCTACACTGGAACTTAGCCGCTCGGGTCTTCGCGACAATCACCGCCGTTCGTTAATGCGGCTGCTGTTTCTGGTGACCGGTTCGTCACTGGTCATTTTTGCCTGCCTGCAGTTACTGAACGGGTTCTGGTGGGTTGCAACCATCGAGCTGTCCGCCAGTGCTCTGCTGTTTTTTGGCATGGCCCGCCTTCGCACATCACCCCACCTGCAGCAATGGATTTATGGGTATCTGGTGACCCTGTTTTCCTTCTTCCTGGTGATCATGGTGCTGCCGGAAGCGTCGGTGTCGGCGTTTGTCTGGGTGCTGATGATGCCAGTGCTGGCTTATCTGCTGCTTGGAAGGTGTGAAGGTCTGATTCTGAGTGTGCCCTTCATGATTGTGGGCTGCGTCATCTATTTCATACACCTGGGCGATATTGGCAGTGCCCACGTGATGATCGATTTGCTTAACATGGTGTTATGCGGGGCGTTGATGCTCACCTTTGTGCATATGTATGAAATGCGCAGGGAAGAGTCGGAGCAACGGCTGGTCACCATGGCCCAGACGGATGCTCTGACCGGGCTGGCGAATCGCAACAGTTTCCAGCACAAGCTGAACCGTACCATCGCCGAGTGCGAGCGTAGTGGCACCGGATTTGCCCTGGTTATCATGGATATTGACCACTTCAAGGTGGTGAATGACAGCATGGGGCATGATGCCGGGGACTATGTGTTGCGGCACATCGGCTCGTGCCTGATGGAACGTTTGCGGGGAACCGATTCGGTCGGACGACTGGGCGGCGAAGAGTTTGGCCTGATCCTGCGGGACGTCAAGCCAGCAGATGCGTTTGAGTTGATGGATGAGCTCCGCCAACGAATCGCCGATAGCGAACTGGTCTATGGTGACGTCCCGGTCCGTGTGACGGCTTCCTTTGGTCTTGCCCAGTGGCCCGATCACGGCCGTCAGGCGGAAGCCCTGTTTCGTGTGGCGGACCGTTGCCTGTACAGTGGTAAGCGCGCTGGCCGCAATCGGGTGGCGCGCGTGGGACCGACAACACCGAGAGGTGAAATGCTGGCTGGCTGAGGGGGAAACCGTGTGTGAATTACTAGCCATGAGCGCCAATACCCCGACCGACCTGTGTTTCAGCTTTACCGGCCTGACCCGTCGCGGCGGTGAAACCGGTCCCCACAAGGATGGCTGGGGCGTGGCGTTCTATGAGGGCAAGGGCGTCAGGGCGTTTCATGAATCCGGGGCCAGCGCCAGTTCCCGCATCGCCGAAGTGGTTCAGACGCATCCCATAAAAAGCGAGGTGGCAATCTGCCACATCCGCCAGGCCAATGTTGGTGAAATCTGCCTGGCCAATACCCATCCTTTTATCCGGGAACTGTGGGGACGCTACTGGGTGTTTGCCCATAATGGTCAGCTGTCCTCATTCCACGCGCCCCAGGGTTTCTACGAGCCGGTCGGCACAACAGACAGCGAGGCCATGTTCTGCGACATCCTCAACAACCTTCGCCTGCACTGTGACCGTGATACCCCGACCGATGACGTCCTGGGTCGGCTGGTGGCGCTGTCACGGATGTATGCCAGCGAGGGAGTGTTCAACCTGCTGCTGAGTAATGGCGATTGGCTGTTTACCTTCTGCACCACCAAAATGGCCAGCATTACCCGCCGTGCGCCCTTTGGCCCTGCCCGCCTCAAGGATGCCGATGTAACCGTGGACTTCGAGCCGGAAACCACGCCCGACGATATTGTCAGTGTCATCGTAACCGAGCCGTTGACCACGGATGAACAGTGGGACATTTACGAGCCTGGCGAATGGCGGTTGTGGCAGGGGGGAGAGATGATCAGGTCAGGTTACACGGTGGTGTAACCTGACCCTGGGTGCCCTGTTTCGGGCCGGAGCGATTACTGCAGGGTACGGCGGTTGCCGTTCTGGTACTGGGGCGCGATGTGCTCGCTGATCTGCTCCTTGAAGCTGGCGATCAGTTCGCTGTTATCGTGGTCCCAGGGATGGAAGCCCGGCTTGAAGTATTCCAGCCAGGTGGGAATCAGGCTGGAGAAGGTGCCGTTCTTGCCCCACATACGCCACAGCCCCTTGGCGCTGTCCTTCAGCGAGAAGTGCTTGGGATCGTTCAGCATCATCCGTGTGGTGAAGTAGCTTGCCACCACACCCAGCATGGTTGTACTGAAGGCCAGGTAGAAAGCGCGCTCGGCATAGGTGCCGCCGACTTCCTGGAACACATCGTAGGTCACGGCCTTGTGCTCGGTTTCCTCAATGGCGTGCCACATCCACAGCGGACGCATGCTTTCGTGCATGTCCTCACGCACGTCGCTGCGCTCCAGCAGCATGTCGGCCATCATCGCGGTGAGGTGTTCAAGGCCGCAGGTAATAGCCAGCTGGTGCCGCTTGGGCAGCTTCTTGGCAATGCCGAGAATCACTTCCAGATGCTTTTCCAGCTCTTCCACGGGCATACCGCGATCCCGCACATGCTGGTTCATGGCGTCGTGTTCCAGGGAGTGCATCGCTTCCTGACCGATGAAGCCGCGCATCTCGGCCTTGAGCTTGGGGTCTTCGATCTGGTCCCGGTAATAGCGCACGGAATCCACGAAGAACTGCTCACCCTGGGGGAACAGCACTGACAGAGCGTTCATGGTGTGGCTCAGGATGTAGCTGTTATCGAGCCAGTAACGGGGCACCTGTTCGCCGAACTCAAAGCCCATACGCTGGGGCTTGATGGAAACGTTATCCGGCGTGTTGGAAGCCGGTGCTCTGGACTCTGCGGTTTTTGTTCTCAGCATGTTCATACTCCTCTGCGATTGAACGCTTTGGCTGATGTCATGGCTGCAGTGTGGGCGAGTCAACGATATCTTTGAATGCGTGAACGGGACGGCCACCGTTCAGGTTGGGACAATCGGAGGGGTGTTATTGACTATGATGACGGCATCACAGGTGCTTCCAGCCCCAGTGCTGCCGTCGTCTGCTTCTGTTAGCATCGGGTTAACTTTCCCAAACACCCATAAGGACAACCTATGGCGAACACCAGCCCGGACAAAGAACGGCAAATGCTGGGGTTTTTCCTGGTGCCTGGCGTGTATATGCGGGTAATGGCCGAAACCGTGCGGCAGCTTGGCTACAATGATCGCTCGTTGTACGACGGGCTGAGCTTTTCAGCAGAAGACCTGAAAGCGAATGACAGCCGGGTGTTCGTGACCGACGCCATTCTGATGACTGAACGGGCGCTGAACCTGGCGGGCAAGGATGGTCTGAGTTTTATGCTGGCGCGGGAACTGCGGTTGACCATCCATGGCACCCTGGGATTTGCCGCTCTGACCAGCCCGACGTTTGCCGATGCTCTGGATTCGGTACGCCGCTACCTGCAGCTTCGCGCGCCGTTTCTGAGCATGAGTCAGTCCGAGGCTGGTGATAACGTGCTGGTCCAGCTGCGCACCGAGTTTGATGCACCGGGCCTGTACCCGTTCCTGGCGGAAACCGTGAGCGCCACCCTGATTTTGCTGACGGAGCAGTTGCTGGACCGCGAAGATGCCGAAAAGCGTGGGTTTGCACTGACCGACGGCAAATTGCCGGGGGTCACTGTGCACATGAGCAAACCTGAGCCGGATTATTACCCCCGCTTTGCGAATCAGCTGCCGGTGCGCTTCGAGTACGGCAAGCCCGAGGAAATGCTGGTGTTTCCGAAGGATTTGCTGAACGTGCGCATGCGGTTGGCGGATGCGGATGCGTCCCGCATGGCTCGTGAGCAGTGTGAATTCGAGCTGCAGAAAGCGCTGAAGGATCAGGGCGATATCACCCTGGCGATTCGCAATATGCTGCGGATGACACCTGGCCCGCTGCCTTCCCTGGAGGCTATGTCGGAGCGTTTTTGTGTGTCGTCGCGGACGCTCAAGCGCCGCCTGGCGGAGAAGGACACGACCTATCGCGAGATTCTGGAGTCGGTGCTGAAGGACCGGGCGATTCAGTTGCTGCGGTACACCAATCAGTCGGTGAGCGAGATTGCCTACGAACTGGGTTATGCCGATCTGTCCAATTTCAGCCGGGCCTTCCGCAAGTGGACCGGGAAGTCGGCCAGCGAATTCCGCGAGGATGGGCCCGATCCGGCGCCTGAGCTGGGGCCCTGAGGTTTTGGCTCGGGTTTCACGGGCCTCGTGTTTGGGAGCGTGGTCGCAGGGTGATGCCTTATTTTTCTGAGAAAAAGAACTCGCTTCGCTCAGACACCTTTGTTCTCAGAAAAATAAGGCACCACCCCACGCCCTGCTGACCCGGGAGAATGCCATCTAAACCAACGTAGGTCGGGTTAGCGAAGCGTAACCCGACAAAGCACCCACTAATCCAGGAAAAACCATGCCATCCGAAAAAGACACCCACAGCAAACTCTTCGGTTACCTCCTCTGGATCTTCGGCTTCCTCGGATCCCACCGCTTCTACTACGGCAAACCGATAACCGGCACCATCTGGTTCTTCACCCTGGGCTTGCTGTTTATCGGCTGGATCATCGATCTGTTCCTGATTCCGGCGATGGACCGCGAAGCGGATCTGAAATTTCGGGACGGCGAGGTCAGCTACAACCTTGGCTGGCTGCTGCTGACGTTCACCGGAGTGTTTGGCCTGCACCGGATGTATATGGGCAAGTGGATTACTGCGATCCTGTATCTGCTGACTGGCGGGCTGTTCCTGATCGGCGTTCTGTACGATTTCTGGACGTTGAACGACCAGATTTCTGAGCGGAACCGCGAAGTTAAATTCGACTGATCAGTTCCCCGTCGCCACTTCCAGTTCCCTTAACCCCTTTTCCAGATAATCCAGCATCCGCTGCAGGCTGGGCAGTGTGCGGCGGCAGCCGATGAGGCCGAATTCGATCTGGTCGCGGTAGCTGGTCAGGGTCATGTTCAGGGCCAGGCGGTCCATGGCGATGGACACCGGGTACATGCCTTCCAGTCGGGCGCCGTTCCAGTAGCAGTCTTCGGAGGGGCCCGGCACGTTGGAAATGACCACGTTGAAGGTTTGCCACTTCGGTGCCATACCGGTTAACAGGTTGAATGCCGCCGGTGCGAGTGTCAGCGCGGTGTAGTTCAGGATCTCCTCGGAGGACATGGTCGAGTAGCGATCCTTGGCCATTTTGACATCCTGATGGATGTGCAGCAGCCGGTCGGCGGGGTCGCTCAGATGGGTGCCCAGGGAGGCGAGGATGATGCCGACCTGATTACCCTCCTCACTGTCGTCCCGGCGCAGGGACACCGGCACCATGGCGATCAGCGGTTGCTCCGGCAGCGCATCCTGATTCATCAGGTAGGTGCGCAGGGCACTGGCGCACATGGCCATGACCACATCGTTCACCGTAACGCCATAGGCCTGGCCAACCGCGCGAATCCGTTTCAGACAGTAGGACTGGGCCGCGAAGCGGCGGGAGCCGGTGATCTTCCCGTTAAACAGGCTGCGGGGGGCGTGAAAGACGGAGTCATACGCCGGATCCTTGCGGGCCTGATTGACCGTTTTCAGTAATTCCCGGGCCACCGTGGGCACGGTGCCCAGCTGTTTGCCGGACTCCCCGATCAGTTGTCCGATGCTGCGCCACAACGACAATCTTCCCCCGTCTGTCGAACGTTGGGTCCGGGGTGGCAATGCCCAGATCGGGGGCATATCGCGCTGTTCGGGATCAGGGGACAACATGCGTTGGGCCATACGCATGGCGGAAACGCCATCCACGAGGGAGTGGTGAACCTTGGTATACACCGCAAACTGGCGATCCCTCAGGCCCTCAATCAGGTGAAATTCCCACAGTGGCCGTTCGCGATCCATCAGGTGGGAATGTTCCGCCGACACAAACGACAGCAACTCCCGAACACGACCCGGTGTCGGTAATGCCTCAAACCGGAAGTGATGCTCCAGGTCCAGGTGTTCATCCTTCACCCACACCGGTTGCGCGAACCGGCTGTCCAGACGACGGTCAAACGGCGAGGTGACCGTGGTGTGGTCACGGAGCTGGTCCGCAAGCCGTGCCACGTAGTCATCCGGGGCATTCTCCGGGAAGGAAAACAGCTGGAGTCCCCCAACGTGCATGGGCTGCTGGCGTCTTTCCAGCCAGAGAAACATCTGGTCGGCGGGGCTGAGAGGCTTCACAATTTGTCCTTATTCTGCATGATGGTGTGATAGTACCTCAGGCAAGGGGCGGCGCAATTGACCTGGCTGCGCCGGCGCCTCTATAGGAAAGTCAGGTCCGGATCGGTGGACGCTACGTAGGTTTCAAGTCAGGGTAGGTCATAAATTCAGTGGATGCCGCCAGGAGGCCGTGACGTGCGACAGCTTCGCCCGGGTTTTTCCATGTCAGCACTGGTGCTGATCCTGTGTCTGGCCGGTCACGCCGCGGCCCAGGACCGCCCCCGCGTGCATTTGGAAGCGGTGGAAGAGGCCGATATCCTCCAGGAAATTTCCCTGAACGGGACGGTCAATGCGTTGCGGACATCGCGGTTGTCGACAGCCGTTCCGGGGTTGGTGGATTCGGTGAATGTGGAAACCGGAAGCCGGGTCAGTCGCGGCGATCTGTTGATTGAACTGGATGACGAGCAGGTGGATTATGAGCTGGCCGCTGCCCGGGCAGCCACTGACGAGGGCAAGGCGCGCCTGGCGGAAGCCCGGAGGCTGCTTCAAGAGGCACGCTCGGTGGGCGCTGGTCGCAACATCGCCGCTACCGAGGTGAGCGCCCGGGAAAGTGAGGTGACCAGTGCCCGGGCAGCGCTGGCGCGTTTGGACGCTGAGCAGCAACGGGTGGCGGCTGACCTGCGGCGGCATCGCATTGTGGCCCCCTTTGATGGTGTGGTCAGCCAGCGTTTCAGTGATTTGGGCGAATGGGTGACTCCGGGTGATGAATTGCTGCAACTGGTGGACACCAACAACCTGCGGCTGGATTTTCAGGTGCCCCAGGACTATTTCAGCCGGATTACCGACAGCGCCGAATTGCGGGTGCACGCCGATGGCAGATCGCTGATCGCCCATATTGAGGCGCTGGTACCGGTCAATGATCCCCAGGCTCGTACCTTTATATTGCGGGCAACCGCGCCGGATGGCCTGACGCTGTTGCCGGGAATGGCAGTGACGGCCACCCTCAGAGTCGCCTCCGGCGAACGCGGCCTGACCGTGGCCAGGGATGCCATCAACCGGTATCCCGAAGGTCGGGTCACGGTGTGGATTGCCGAAGCATCCGGTGACGGTGGCTACATCGTGACCGAAAAGCGTGTGGAAACCGGGTCGGGATTCGGGGACCGGGTTGAAATAACCGGTGGTCTTGCGGGCGGTGAGCGCGTGGTTGTCCGGGGTAATGAATCCCTCAGTGACGGTATGGAAGTGCAGTTGGCCGAGCGGGGGGCCAACTGATGTTCGCTGGTGTCATTCGTCACGGCACGCTGGTGGCGGTGATTACCCTGATCATTGCCATTCTCGGGGTGACGGCCGCCCTGCGGATTCCGGTGCAGATGATTCCGGACCTGGAAGTGCGCACGGTCACGGTGGAAACCCGCTGGCCCGGCGCCACCCCGCGGGATATCGAGAAGGAAATCCTTATCGAGCAGGAGCGTTTCCTGCGCAACGTGCCGAACCTGAGCCGGATGACGGCGACGGCCGCCAGCGGCACCTCCGAGATCGAGCTGGAATTCCCCTTCGGCGTCGATATCACCGAAACCCTGATCCAGATTAACAACGCCTTGAGCCAGGTATCGGATTACCCGCGCAATGTGGACGAGCCGCGGATTGTGGCCGCATCCTTCTCGGCCAATGCGTTCATGTATTTCCGGGTATCGACCCTGCAAGGCAACCCCCGGGAGCTGGACATCGAGCTGATGCGGGACTTTGTCGAGGACCGGGTCAGACCACGGATGGAGAGCGTGGCGGGAGTTTCCGAGGTCACGGTCGGTGGCGGTGCGGATCGCCAGATGCAGATCATTGTCGACGAGGCCCGGTTGGCCCAACGTGGCCTGAGTCTGGTGGACCTGCGGGATGCCATCACCGCCCGCAACCAGGATATCTCCGGCGGTGAAATCGATGCCGGCAAGCGACGATACCTGCTGCGCACGGTCGGGCGTTTTGACGATCAGAGTGAACTGGAACAACTGGTGGTGTCACGAAGCGGTGACAGCGTGGTCCGCCTGGGAGAGGTTGCCCGGGTGCAGCAGGACCATTCCCGCATACGCCAGCTGTCGATCATCAATGGCCAGCGGGTTATCGGCCTGCAGGTCCGCCGGGAGAGCGGCTCCAACGTGATCGACATCAAGCGCGCGATGATGGACGAGGTCGCATCCATCAATGACGAGGTACTGGCGCCCGCCGGCATGGAGCTGGGGCTGACCGCCGATGATGCCCGCTATGTCGAAGCCTCGGTGGCCAATGTCTGGACCAACCTGGGGATCGGCGCGGTGTTCGCCACCCTGGTGATGTTCCTGTTCCTGCGTTCCTCCCGGGCCACTTTTGCCGGGGTGGTGGGCATCCCGCTATGTGCCATTGCGGCTTTTATCGGGTTGCTTATTACCGGGCGCACCATCAACGTGATTTCCCTGGCGGGTATTGCCTTTGCCATCGGCATGACCGTGGACAACAGCATTGTCGTGCTGGAAAACATTGAACGGCACCGGCGCCTCGGGCTCGACCGTTTCGAATCCGCCCTCAAGGGCGTGCGGGAAGTCTGGCCGGCGGTGCTGGCCTCGACCATGACCACCATCCTGGTGTTCCTGCCCATTCTGTTTATCCAGGAGGAGGCCGGGCAGCTGTATTCCGATGTCGCCATTGCCATCTCCGCCGCCATCCTGACTTCCATGCTGGTGGCGGTGACTCTGATCCCCACCCTGTGCGCCCGCCTCAATTTCGGCAACCGGGCGGTCACCACGGATGAGTACGGCAACGCCGTGTCCGGCGGCTGGGCGTCGGGGATTATGACCGCAGTACGGTGGCTGGTGGCCACACCGGCGCGGCGGATCGTCGCCATTGCGGCCACCGCCGGGCTGAGCGCCTGGGTGATTCTGGTACTGACGCCACCGGCGGAATACCTGCCCGAAGGGGAGGAACCAAAAACCTTCGCGGCGATGAATGCACCCCCGGGCTATAACCTCAGCGAAATGCAGGCCATCGCTCAGCAGGTCGAGGACTATTTCCTGCCACACGTAGACGCGGATGGAGAAGCTTATACCGCCGGCGAGACGCCGGTACCGCCCATGGCCTACCTCAACATGCAGGTCAGCACCGAGCGGGTACGGATCATTGCGGAAACCCTCAATCCGCGCCATATCGAAGCGCTGATGGACGAACTCACCCGCTTCTACGAACAGTTTCCGGGCATGCGGGCGTTTGCCGCCAAGGGCTCGATTATCTCCAGTAACGACGGCGGCACCCGCAGCATCAACCTGGATATCTCCGGACCGGACCTGGTGTCCATTTATAGCGCTGCCAACGCAATCTATGCCCGCGCGGAAGAGATCTTCGACACCCCCCGCATCCAGAGCCAGCCGTCCACACTGTCCCTGGCCCAGCCGCTGATCCAGATTCGCCCCGACTGGGACCGCGCCGCAGAACTGGGTCTGGGTACCGAAGCCATCGGTTTCACCGTATCGTCCCTGACCGAGGGCGCTTACGTGGACGACTTCTTCCTGGGCGACGACAAGATCGATATCTACCTGTACGGCAGTGAAGGCCGCAATCCCGACCTCAGCGCCTTGCCGGATATCATGGTGCATACGCCTCAGGGCGCTACCCTGCCGTTGTCGAGCCTGGCCGCCGTGGAAGAAACCGTGGACACCAGCACCGTGCGACGGGTGGACGGCCAGCGCACCGTGACCCTGAACGTGATCCCGCCGGGAGATGTACCGCTGGAAGCCGGGGTGGAGCGGGTAAAAACCGAGTTGCTCGACAACATGCGGGAGAGCGGTGAACTGCCGGCCAACGTGAACGTGGATATTTCCGGCGCCAGCGACCAGCTCAACGCCACCCGCGACGCGTTAACGGGCAACTTTCTGATCGCCATCGCCATTGTCTATCTGCTGCTGGTGGCGATCTTTGCCCACTGGGGCTACCCGCTGCTGATCATGACCGCCATTCCGCTGGGGGTGGCTGGCGGAATTGTCGGGCTGGCGCTGATGAACCTGGTGGGTGGGTTGTTGCCGTTGATTGGCCTGCTGCCCCTGAGTCAGCCGTTCGACATGATCACCATGTTGGGTTTCCTGATTCTGATGGGAACGGTAGTGAACAACCCGATCCTGGTGGTGGACCAGGCTCGTCAGAACTTGCGTCACAAGGGCGTGACGGTAGTGGATGCGGTCATCGCGGCGGTGCAGACCCGCCTGCGACCGGTGGCGATGACCACGCTGACGACCATCTGCGGGCTGTCGCCCCTGGTGTTCCTGCCGGGCGAAGGCACCGAACTGTACCGGGGTGTCGGCGCTATCGTGCTGTTCGGCCTGCTGGGGGCGGCGACGGTCACCCTGACATTCTTGCCGGCTTTGACGGTATTCGTGCTTCAATGGCGGGAGCGACGTGCTTCTGGCGCTGGTTCTGCTGCTGGGTAGTGGCCTTTTGGGCTCTGGAGCTGCCGCCGCTTCGGGGGTCGGACTATTTTTCTTCTGGAAAAAGAACTCGCTTCGCTCAGACACCTTTTTCCTGACAGAACAACATCCCCACCCCCAAATCGGCTCGATCAACTTTGGTTAAGGCCGCTGTTAAGCTGCTGCGGTTTCCTGCTGGGTGACTGGCACTTCCAGTCTGATCTGGTCGCCGTCCAGCAGCACCGGGTAGGTTTTGACGGCCACTGTTTCATCTTCCAGGCACTGGCCGGTGATCAGGCTGAAGTGTTGTTTGTATAACGGGGAAGCAACCACCGGTTCACCCTTGATATCACCGGTAATGCCCCGGGCCAGCACGTTCGAGCCACTGAACGGATCGGTGTGGCTGACGGCAAACAAAGCCGGCAGACGATGCGGCAGATAGAACACCGCCACTGGCCCGTCTTCGGTCCAGACCGCAACACCGGATTCCGGCACCAAATCTTCAACCTTACAAACTGCATCCCAACGAGTACGAGCTTTCATAACAGTCTCCCAAGCAATCTTTCGATATATCTGTGTGGTCAAGTGAGTGAGGGGGTACGGGGTACTTTTCTGTCAGGGAAAAAGATGTCTGAGCGAAGCGAGTTATTTTTCCCAGAAGAAAAGTACCCCGTACCCCCTCGCTCCACCCCCAAACCGGCAGGCTAAGCAGACTCGGTCTCCAAAACAGGCCGCCGCTGATCCCGCTCAGTAGTCCACTGCTGCACTGGATCCTTCTTCTCCGGCGCATTGACGAACTCGCGGAAGCGCTTGCGCTTCTCCGGATCTTCCACCGCGGTTTTCCATTCGCATTGATAGGTACCAACAATGCTTTCCATGTGCTCTTCCAGTTCCTTGCCAAGACCCAGACTGTCTTCCAGTACCACCTCTTTCAGGTAGTCCAGACCACCTTCCAGGTTCTCCATCCACACACTGGTGCGCTGCAGGCGATCGGCCGTGCGCACATAGAACATCAGCACGCGGTCAATGGTACGGACCAACTCCTCGTCGGAAAGGTCAGTGGCAAACAGGTCGGCGTGGCGCGGGCGCATGCCGCCGTTACCGCACACGTACAGGTTCCAGCCATTCTCGGTGGCGATCACCCCGATATCCTTGCTCTGGGCTTCGGCACACTCGCGGGTACAGCCGGACACCGCCATCTTGATCTTGTGAGGCGAGCGCAGGCCCTTGTAGCGATCCTCCAGGAAGATCGCCATGCCCACACTGTCCTGCACGCCGTAGCGGCACCAGGTGCTGCCGACACAGGATTTCACCGTGCGCAGGGACTTGCCGTAGGCGTGACCGGTTTCGAAACCGGCGGCGATGAGTTTCTCCCAGATTTCCGGGAGCTCGCTCAGCGTGGCGCCGAACAGATCCACCCGCTGACCGCCGGTGATCTTGGTGTAAAGGTTGTACTCCTTGGCCACCTCACCCAGCACGATCAGCTTGTCCGGGGTGATTTCACCGCCGGGTACACGGGGCACGATGGAATAGGTGCCGTTCTTCTGCATGTTGGCCATGAAGGTGTCGTTGGTATCCTGCAGCGGCACGTGGTCGGTCGCCAGGATGTGCTCGTTCCAGCAGGTAGCGAGGATGGACGCCACCGCCGGTTTACAGATGTCGCAGCCATGACCTTTACCGTGTTCCCGGATCAGTGTCTGGAAGGTACGAACACCGTTGACCTTCACCAGGTGGAACAGCTCCTGGCGGCTGTATGGGAAGTGTTCACAGATGTCTTTGCTCACTTCCACGCCGCGCTTTTCCAGTTCGCTGTCCACAACGTTCTTCAGCAGCGCCGCACAGCCACCGCAGCCGGTACTGGCCTTGGTTTCGCTTTTAACGCTACCCAGGTCGCTGCAACCGGCATCAATCGCACCGCAGATATCGCCCTTGGTGACGTTGTGGCAGGAACAGATGGAGGCGGTTTCCGGCAGGGCATCGGGGCCCAGGGCTGGCGCACCGCCCTCGCTTTCCGGAAGGATCAGGGTTTCCGGATTGGCCGGCAGGGTGATGCCGTTGAGAGCGTATTGCAGCAAGGTATCGTAGGGACCATTATCGCCCACCAGAATGGCACCGAGCAGGGTCTTGCCGTCCTCGCTGACCACCATACGGCGGTAGTGGCCGGCCTGCTCGTCGTTAAAGCGGATGTTGCGGGCGCCCGGAGTCTGGGCGTGGGCATCGCCAATCGAGCCCACATCCACCCCCAGCAACTTGAGCTTGGTGCTCATGTCGGCACCGGTAAAGGCGGCCTCACTGTCACCATTGAGTGCCGATGCCAGGGTGCGGGCCATGGTGTAGCCAGGGGCCACCAGGCCAAAGATTTTGCCGCCCCACAGGGCACATTCGCCGATGGCGTGAATGTGCGGGTCGGAGGTGGTGCACTGATCGTTGATGACGATGCCGCCACGCTCGCCGATGTCCAGGCCGCTGGAGCGGGCCAGTGCGTCCTGGGGACGGATGCCGGCAGAGAACACGATCAGGTCGGTTTCCAGGTGGCTGTCATCGCTGAAGTTCATCCGCAGGCGGCTGTCCTCGCCCTCGACAATCTCGGTGGTGGCTTTCTCGGTGTGAACCTGCACACCCAGCTCCTCAATTTTGTGCCTGAGCAGCGCGCCGCCATCACTATCGAGCTGTACCGGCATCAGTCGCGGGGCAAACTCCACCACGTGGGCTTCCAGCCCCAGACTCTTGAGGGCATTAGCCGCTTCGAGGCCCAGCAGGCCGCCGCCGACAACGACGCCGGTCTTCACGCCCTCGGCGCTGGTGCGGATGCTGTCGAGATCTTCCAGGGTGCGATACACCAGACAATGGGGATGTTCGTTACCCTTGATCGGCGGAACGAACGGGTAGGAACCGGTTGCCAGTACCAGTTCGTCATAACCGTAGGTACCCTCGGGGGTGGTCACGATCTTCTGGTCCCGGTCAATGGCGGTAACCTGTTCGTCCAGGTGCAGATCGATGTTGTTCTCCGCATACCAGTCGGCGGTGCCCATGGCCAGGTCGGCATGGGTGGAGCCGCCGAAATACTCGGACAGGTGGACGCGGTCGTAGGCCAGCAGCTTTTCTTCGCCGAACACCTTGATATCGAAGCGGTCAGCGGCAGCCGAACTGGTCAACTGCTCCAGGAAGTGGTGACCCACCATGCCGTTACCGATCACGATCAGGGTTTGTTTGCTCATGGTATTTCCTCTCTCTTTCACTGACGGCATCACGCGGCGTCGCAGTAATGTTTGCCAAAGGCCAGGTGAGCCCGGATCGGGCTGATGTCATCGGCCTGTTGAATGCGTTCGCTGTACCAGAGGCCGTCCGTGGTTTCACCGAACAGGACCGCGCCGGTCAGGCGCTGGTCGCGGATCAGCAGGCGGCAATAGCGATTGGTTTCATAGTCCTGCCAGACCACGGATTCGGTCTCGTCGTCCGGTTCTGTCTGGCCACAGGAAAAAATGGGGATGCCACTGATCTTCAGTCGCGCGGGAATGACGGATGGTTCGAAAGTGGCGTCGCTGTTGGCATTGCAGAGCGCCTGGGCCAGCACTTCCGCCTGTTGATAGCAGGGCTCCACCAGCCCGAAGGTCTGCTTGCCGATCTGGCAGCATTCGCCAACGGCATAGATATTCGGATCGCTGGTGCGCAGTTGGGTATCGACCTGGATGGCCCGGTCACAGGACAGGCCAGCATCATGGGCCAACTGGGCATTGGGTGAAATGCCGGCGGCGATGACCACCAGGTCGGTGCTGATCAGGGTTTCATCGTCGAGCTGTACCGCGCGGACGGTGTCCTTGCCCAGTAGTGCAAGCGGGGATGTGCGGGTACGAATTGTCATACCACGGGCTGTCAGTGCATCTTCGAGCAGGCCGCCACCGGTGCGATCCAGCTGGCGACTCAGCAGATGACTGCTGCGATGCAGTACCGTGACCGCCATCCCGCGACTGCGCAGGCCCTCTGCCGCCTCCAGGCCCAGGAACCCGCCGCCGATGACCACTGCCCGCCGGTAACGCTGGCTGATACTAATCAGTTTTCGGGTATCCCGCAGGTCACGGAATCCGACCACGCCTGCCAGTTCCTCGCCTTCAATCCCGAGACTGGCTGACCGGGAGCCGGTGGCAATCACCAGACGGTCGTATTCCTGAACCAGACCGCTGGTGGTGGTGACGGTTTTTTCCATCCGGTTGATGGCGGTGACGGGGTCACCCTGGTGGATCTCGATGTTGTGCTGCTGGAACCAGTCGGATTGTTTCAGCACCAGGCTGCTCTCGCTGGCATCACCTGCCAATAAGGCGGACAGCTGGATCCGGTTATAGGCCGGGCTGGCTTCGCCATTGAACACCACGATCCGGCCAAAAGGCTGGTGCGGCTGTGCAACCAGCTTTTCCAGCAGCCGTTGGGCCACCATGCCATGGCCGCAGATAACGAGGGTTTGTTGTGCCCCGGTGTTCATGTTCACCATCCCTTATTACCCAAACAAAAAAAGCCGAAGCATCTCACCCCCGAAGGGACTCGATGGTTCGGCGCCAATGCCAACACTAATGATCTGATGGTCCGGCCGCTCCTTAGCCGGGACATTCATCCTTGATCAGGTAAAAGCGAACTCCGTGCCAACATTATTAGTTTAATTTAAACAGCAGGTTAGGCGTTCTCCTCCAGTTTCTCCTCGACGTGCGTGCGCCCAGACGGGGCGGCGTGCACCGCGAAGGTGCCTGATGGCTGATCCGGACTCTCGTCGATTGTTTCTGCCTCGGGCTCGTCCACAGGAGCACTCTGTTTGCCAGGAAAGCTCTGTTTTTCATACAAAAAGGACAGCACGGCCTGACGGTAACGCACGTACTCCGGATGATCCGCCAGGGCGACCCGGTTACGTGGCCGTGGTAGTTCAATGTGGAGTTCCTCCCCCACCGTGGCGGCGGGGCCGTTGGTCATCATCACGATGCGGTCGGACAGCAGAACGGCTTCATCCACATCGTGGGTGATCATAATCACGGTGCTGTTCAGATCCTGCTGAATCTCCATCAACGAATCCTGCAGGTGTGCCCGGGTCAGGGCATCAAGCGCGCCGAACGGCTCGTCCATCAACAACACACTGGGCTTCATCGCCAGCGCCCGGGCAATCCCCACCCGCTGGGCCATGCCCCCGGAAATCTCCCCGGGGCGCTTGTCCAGAGCGTGCCCCATGTTCACCAGGTTCAGGTTGTGCAGTATCCACTCGCGCCGCTCGGCCTTGCTCATGGTCTTGCGGAACACCTGCTGCACCGCCAGCTCGACGTTTTCATACACCGTCAGCCACGGCATCAGCGAATGATTCTGGAACACCACCGCCCGTTCCGGCCCCGGCGTATCCACTTCATGTCCGTCCAGCACACAGCCACCACGGGTGGCCTGCAGCAGCCCGGCGACAATATTGAGCACCGTGGATTTACCGCAGCCGGAGTGACCGATCAGCGACACAAACTCCCCTTTGCGGATCTTCAGATCCACGTTCTCCAGGGCGATAAACGGGCCTGTGGGTGTATCGAAAGCCATTTGGACATTGGTTAATTCAAGATGTGGCTTACTCATAGCTAACTCCTCAATGCTTACGGAGCCCCGGGTGGAGAT
>NZ_JBJJLC010000020.1:0-51447 GCF_045449855.1 Marinobacter alkalisoli
ACATGGACGTATTCACAGCGTGTCCCGGGAGATCATCTCCACCCGGGGCGGCATGCTCCATAGCAAGAAGTTACTCATTCCAGGCAACCCTCTTCTGAACCAGCAGCATGATCCGGTCCAGCAGGAACCCGATAAAGCCGATGGCGAGCACCGCCACCATGATCCGGCTCAACGACTGACTGCTGCCGTTCTGGAACTCATCCCAGACAAACTTCCCCAGCCCCGGGCTCTGGGCCAGCATCTCAGCGGCGATCAGCACCATCCAGGCAATGCCCAGGGAGACCCGCAGGCCGGTGAAGATCATCGGAATCGAGGACGGCAACACCACCTTGCGGACATGGGTCCAGAACGACAGCCGCAACACCTTCGACACATTCAGCAGGTCGGGATTGACCGCAGCCACGCCGACACTGGTGTTGATCAGGGTCGGCCACAGGCTGCACAGCGTGACGGTGATCATCGACGTCAGAAACGATTTCTCGAACATCGGATCGTCACTGACGTAGGTGGCGGAGACCACCATGGTGACCAGGGGCAGCCAGGCCAGCGGAGACACCGGTTTGAAGATCTGGATCAATGGGTTCATCGCCGCCGAAAAGTGACGATTGAGCCCGATCACAATGCCCATGGGCACTGCGATCAAGGTTGCCAACAGGAAGCCGGCAAGCACGGTACCGAGACTGGTGGCGATCTGATCAAAGAACGTGGGAGCGCCCGGATAGGAACGAATCCTGACTTCCGCCTCCGGATTCTCGGCCAGAATGCGTTCGTTGCGCTGCTCCTGCATGGTCACGAACTGTGTCGCACGTTCCCGCTGGTCGCTGTGCTCCTGCCAGAGCTGGCCCGACTGTTCGAGAACCGCCGCAGGGCCCGGAAAGGCACCCAGGGAGGTCTGCACCTGCGGCGCGGCGAGGTGCCAGAACCCCAGGAACAGCAGGATGCCGATAACCGGAAGCAGCAACTGGCGACCGGCTTCGGCCAGGTTGCGTGGGGACAGTTTGTCGGCCAGTGCCCGGAGCCAGCGAGGGGCCTCCGGTGTCTGGTCGGTCTGGCTGAGTGTGGTCATGGGTTCTCTCCTGACAGTCACGTGGTTAAGGGGTTTGCGACCCTTTCAGGCCGATGTCGAAACTGTCGATGTAATCGTTCGGCTTCTTTGGCGTGAAGGCGACGCCGTCAATCAGCTCACCCTGGTAGGGACGGGCGAAGTTTTCGGCGTCCAGGTCCGGGAAGTCTTCGGCGCTGAGGGTGCCATCCTCGATCAGTGAGCGGGCGGCTTCCTTATAGATGTCGGCACGGTAGACCTTGGCGGCGGTTTCCATGTACCAGTCGTCGGACTTGGGTTCCGGAATCTGTCCCCAGCGACGCATCTGGCTCAGGTACCAGATGGCGTCCGAGGGGTATGGGTAAGTGGCGTAGTGACGGAAGAACACGTTGAAGTCAGGCACCTCACGCACGTCGCCTTTCTCGTACTCGAAGGTGCCGGTCATGGAGTTGGCGATGACTTCCTCATCGGCGCCGACATAGCTGGAGCGGGCGAGGATTTTCACGGCTTCGGCGCGATTGGCGTTGTCGTTGTCATCCAGCCAGTGGGCTGCACGAATCAGCGCACGCAGCAGGCGCAGGTGGGTGTTGGGGTATTGCTCGGCCCAGGCTTCAGTCACCCCGAATACTTTTTCCGGGTTGTTGGGCCAGATCTCGTAGTCGGTGATCACCGGTACGCCGATACCCTTGAACACCGCTTGCTGATTCCAGGGTTCGCCGACGCAGTAGCCCTGGATGGTGCCGGCTTCCATGGTGGCGGGCATCTGGGGCGGCGGCGTCACTGACAGGTGAACGTCTGCTTCCAGCGTGCCGCTGGTATCACCACGCTGGGGCGCGTAGTAGCCGGGGTTCAGGCCACCGGCGGCGAGCCAGTAACGCAATTCATAGTTGTGGGTGGACACCGGGAACACCATGCCCATGCGAAAGCGCTCGCCTTCGTTACGGTATTGCTCAATGACCGGCTTGAGGGCGGATGCACTGATCGGATGCGTCGGCTTGCCACTGTCGTTATCGCCGATGTGCGGGCGCATCTGTTCCCAGACATCGTTGGAGACGGTGATGCCGTTGCCGTTCAGGTCCATGCTGAAGGCGGTGATAATGTCGGCCTGGGTGCCGTAGCCGATGGTGGCCCCCAGTGGCTGGCCGGCCAGCATGTGGGCACCGTCCAGTGAACCGGTCACGACGCCATCAAGCAGGACTTTCCAGTTGGCCTGGGCTTCCAGTTCCACAAACAGGCCCTCGTCCATAAAGAAGCCCTGTTCCCAGGCAACGGCCAGCGGCGCCATGTCGGTGAGTTTGATAAAGCCCAGCTTCAGGTCCGGCTTCTCCGCCGGACCGATGTCGGCCTGAACCGTGCCGGTTCCGCTCAGTATCAGTAGTGAGATTGCCAGTGTCTTTAGCTTCATGAGTCTCTCCCGCAGTTTGCTTTTCCCCAAACAAAAAACGCCCGCTCCCCACTGATGGGAAACAGGCGTCGATGCCCGGGAAACCTGGTTGGTTATCGGAAAAATGTTATCTGTAGATGTGTTTGCAGGGGGTGTGCCAGGTTTTTATTAGACTGAATTCAAAGGCTTTTTGTTCGTTTCTTTCGATTGGCGAGAGCGGTTGGTCCGGTGGGTCGGTCCGGTTTTGGTGCGTCAGGCTTCGTTTGCGGGCACGGTCGGGGCGGACTGCCAGTCGTGAATCTGTTCTCCAAGCAGGGAATCGCTGGAGACATCCACTGGACCGAACTGACCGTTCATGGTGAACGGCCTCGGATGCCTGCCCTCGGTTTTACTGTCGATAACCGGGGTATCAATGCCCAGGGATCCTGCAGCGTCGCGGAACACATCGGGGCGGAAGATGCGCTGTATCGAGGCCGTATCGATCTGTGACAGCTGTTGTTGATGGGCGATCAGGCGTGTGGCCAGCCAGTGGGCCTGTGAAAGCCAGGGGAAGTTTGCCGAGTTGCGGAAAAAATGCTGGTGCAGTTGGGGGTGAAACGGACTGTTGTCACCTGCCGGGTGCATGGGAAACTGTTCGCCGATGTTGCGATCGAAGTACTCACCGAGGTACTCCGGGCGGGCGAGGATCCGTGCCAGCATGGCATGATTGTTCGGGCTGTCCAGCCAGCGACAGGAGGCCAGAAGCGCCCGGATCAGGTGGCGGTGCATTTCCTGGTGCTGTTCGGCCCAGTCGGCCCGGAGTCCCATGACCTTTTCGGGGGCGTTCTGCCAGATCTGGTGCCCGGAGTGCAAAATGCGACCCAGTTCCCGGCTCTCAAGCACGCTGTTCCAGGGTTCGCCGACACAGCAGCCTTCAATGGCGCCGCTCAGCAGGGCGTCCATCATCTGGACCGGTGACACCGGGATAATATGGAAATCCTCGCCGTTGACGGCGCCGGCGGAATCGAGCCAGTCACGGAGTTGCAGGTCATGGCTCGACCACGGGGCAACCGAGGCCAGCCGGATGGGTTTCTGGCGTTTTCTCGCCAGCTGCGTTAATGCACGGGCGGTTTCGATAGGCTGCCCGAGATCAACGCCGGACAGAACAATCCGCTCAAACAGATCGTTGCCCAGGGTTATGCCGTTGCCATTGCGGCTCAGCACCATACTGGTTGTCACCGGTACCCTTGGGCGGTCGGTGGCCAGGGACATGCTCAGGGGCATGGGGGCGAGCATATGCCCGCCTTCGAGCAGGCCAAAACTGACTTTGTCCCGGAGCGAGGCCCAGGAACTTTCGCGAACCAGTTCGACCCTCAGGCCCTCGGCCTCGAACAGGCCCATTTCCTGGGCCATGATCAGGGGCGCGCTGTCGAGCAGTGGAACAAATCCGAGCCTGAGGTGAAAAACCGTACGACCACGGATGGGCGTGGGAATGGCCATGGGATCAATTCCCCCGTGTTGGGTCAGGACGCCTGCCTGACCGCGGGCCTGGTCGTTTGCCGTTCCAGCAGGGTGATGATCCGTCGGGCCATGTCCGGCAGTCGTTCGCTGTGGTCCATGGCTGCCGAACGCAGCATCTGGAACGCGGCATCTTCATCGCAGTTTTCGTGTTTCATGATCAGGCCCTTGGCCTTCTCGATGAATTTACGATCTTCCAGTGCTCCGCGGGTTTCCGCCAGTTCCGTCCGCAAGGCCTGGAAGGATTCGAACTGGGCGATGGCGGAATCAATGATCGAGCGCACGCTCTGGGGCTTGATGCCGTCGACCACGTAGGCGCTGACGCCAGCGCGGACTGCGGCCTGAATGGTGGCGCGGTCTCCGGGTTCGTCCGCAGAAAAGACGATGGGGCGGGGCGCGTGATCATTCAGCGTGCTCATGTTCTCCAGGGTGTCCCGATCCGGTGAATCCATGTCAATGATGACCATGTCCGGCTGGTCACGGGCGACGGCGGCCGTCAGCCCAGTTGCGTCGGGACGCTGGCGGATCACTTCGTGGCCGCTGTGGGTCAGGGCCGCACACACCTTGCTGGCCCGCTCCGGATTGTTGTCGATCAGTAGAATTCGCAAAGACTCTGATGACTGCATGACGTTTCCTCAATATTCGTTGCGCGGAATAACAGGGATACCGCGGTATTGCGATTGGTCTGGGGTCCGCTTCCGGACGTTTGTGACCAGAGTGGAGCAATTTATCTGCCATGGATGGCCAGTAATGGGAAAAACAGTCAGTTAGGCGACAGCAGGGGCATCTGTCACGGCCCCGTGATACCCGGGTATTGCCTCGCGCCTGTGCATAGAACGCCCGTCGTGCACCAGAATGTGGCTGGTTCTGTGGCCGTGGGCCGTAACTCCATTCCACGATTCGTTGGTTATCAGGCACTTTGCGAGGCTGGCCTCCGATTTGCTTCAGGTTTACTAAAGGTTCTTTCCAGACAGAAAGAGTTGAACAGACCCAGGCAATGAAGCCCGCCAGGATTCCGAGACCATCACGGCCGGAACCCTGCCGGGCTTTTTTGTTGCGCTTTCTCCGGTGGAGCAGACATGTTGGTGCCTCTGAGTGATCACGAAAACGGAACAAAAACGACCTGCCCTTATTGCGGGGTGGGTTGCGGTGTAGTGGCTTCGGGTGCCGGAGAGCCGGAAATCACCGGCGATGACAGTCACCCGGCGAATGGCGGGCGCCTGTGCGTCAAGGGTGCCAGCCTGGGAGAAACTCTCGGCGACGACGGCCGTCTGCTGGCGCCCAAAGTGGATGGCGCCACCGTGGCCTGGCCGGAGGCGATTGATACGGTGGCTGACGCGATCAGAACGTCCGTAGAGACACACGGCCCTGCCTCGGTTGCCTTCTACCTCTCGGGCCAGCTGCTGACCGAGGATTATTACGTGGCCAACAAACTGGCCAAAGGGTTTATCGGCACCCCGAACGTGGACACCAACTCCCGGCTTTGCATGTCATCGGCGGTAGCGGCCCACAAACGGGCCTTTGGTGGCGATCTGGTGCCCGGCTGTTACGAGGATATTGAACTGGCGGATCTGCTGGTCCTTGCCGGCAGTAACGCGGCCTGGGCACATCCGGTGTTGTACCAGCGCATGAAAGCTTCCGCCCGGGCGGGCCGGAAGGTGGTGGTGATCGATCCCCGGCAGACCGCCACCAGTGAGCTGGCGGACCTTCACCTGGCCCTGAAACCCGGAACCGACACCATCCTGTTCAACGGGCTGCTGGTATGGCTGGCGGCAGCCGGGGCGATTGATGAGGCCTTTGTTGCCGATCATTGCCACGGATTCCAACAGACGCTGGCCGCCGCCCGGGCGGCCGCACCCACACCGGCGGCGGTGGCCGAGGCCTGTGACCTGCCCCAGGAGGATGTGGAGACCTTCTATCGCTGGTTTGCCGAAGAGCAGCGGACGGTGACGGCATTCTCCCAGGGGATCAACCAGTCCGTTGCCGGTACGGACAAGTGCAACACCATCATCAACTGCCACCTGGCGACCGGCCGCATTGGCAAGCCCGGGGCCTGCCCCTTCTCCCTGACCGGTCAGCCCAACGCCATGGGTGGTCGGGAAGTGGGCGGCCTGGCGAACACCCTCGCCGCCCACATGGATTATGACACTCCGGGCGCAAAGGATCGTGTGGCCCGTTTCTGGCGCTGTGATTCCGTTGCTGATGGGCCCGGTCTCAAGGCCGTTGACCTGTTTGATGCGGTGGAGCGGGGTGACATCAAAGTCTTGTGGGTGCTGGCCACCAACCCGGCGGTGAGCCTTCCGGAATCCGGGCGGATTCGCCGGGCGCTGACCCAATGCCCCACGGTGATCGTGTCTGACTGCACGCAACACACCGACACCACGGAATACGCCAATATTTTGCTGCCCGCCGTGGGCTGGGGTGAAAAAGACGGTACGGTGACCAACTCGGAACGACGCATTTCCCGACAGCGCCGGTTCCTGCCCCCGGCGGGAGAGGCAAAGCCTGACTGGTGGATTCTTTCTGCGGTGGCAGGCCGCCTGGGTTATCGGGAATTCTTCGATTACGACGGCCCGGCGGATATCTTCCGCGAACATGCGGCACTCTCCGGATTTGAGAACCGGGGAGAACGGGCCTTTGATATTTCCGGGCTGACGGACCTGAATGATGAAGCCTATGACGCCCTGGCGCCGACCCAGTGGCCGGTGACCAGCCACGCCGACGCTGGCACCAGCAGGCTGTTCACCGACGGTCTGTTCGCGACTGCCGACGGCCGCGCCAGGCTGGTGCCGGTGGAAACGCGATTGCCGGAGCAGTCGCCTGACGCCGAGTTCCCGATGATCATCAATACCGGGCGGATTCGTGACCAGTGGCACACCATGACCCGGACCGCGTTGGCCTCCCGGCTGCTTGCCCATCGCTCCGAGCCCTTCATGGATGTTCACCCGAAGGATGCCAGGGCGCTGGGCGTTGAAGAGAATGGACTGGCCACACTGGAGGGTGACCATGGGCATTTTGTCGGCCGGGTTCATATCAATCCGGGGCAACGGCAAGGTGAGGTTTTCCTGCCGATTCACTGGAACCGGCAGTTCACCGGGGATGGGCTGGCCACCGCCCTGACCAGCAGTATTGTTGACCCGGTTTCCGGCCAACCGGAAGCCAAGCATGGTCGTGCCAGGCTGACGCGCTGGCCGGCACGGTGGCATGGCCGGTTATTGGTGCGCAAGAACCGGCCCCGGCGCTGGCGGGCTGATTATTGGGCTATGCAGCCGCTGGAGGCATGCGTGAGCTGGTGGCTGGCCGGGCGCGCGAACGTGGACTGGCCAGCCATGGTGCAGGAATGGCTTGGGGGAACGCCACAATTGGTGATGCAGGACGAGCGTCAGGGCCGTTTCAGGGCCGCCCGACTGTCGCAGGGTAAGCTGGAGGCGGTGTTGATGGTGGAGCGGGACCCAACGCTTCTGCCCCCGGTGGACTGGCTTGCCGACTGTTTTACCCGGCCGGAACTGGACGAAGCAACTCGTCGCTGCCTGCTTGCAGCCCGAGCCGTCGACACCGAGGATATTGGCGCACTGGTTTGCAGTTGTTACCAGGTCGGGGAGAAGCAGATCTGCCGGGCCATTGAGGCTGGCGCCACCAGTGTTGAGCGATTGGGCGAGGAGCTGCAATGCGGTACCGGTTGTGGCTCTTGCCTGCCGGAGTTAAGGGGACTGGTCGACAAACACAGTGCCGACTCGCCCAGAACCCGGGTCGGGGAGCACGCCGGTTAACGGCCCGGTCTACTCAGTAATGATACTGGCACCCGGTAACGAAGCCCGCGTGAGGGGCCCGTCCCTGCCACGGTACAGGTCTTCCGGTTGACCCGGATGATTTCGCCCTGGTGCTGATGGCGGCCGCTGCCGAAATGGACCGCATCGCCTACCTGCCAACTGGCCGTCAGTTGTTGCGGCGGGAGGATGTCGAACGGATCGTGAGGCAGTTCAAGCCCCTGCCTCCGGGCCTGATCGGCCAGGTAACTCCGCGCGGCCCCGGCTCCACCACTGGCATGAAGCTGGTCGAGAATGTCATAGAAGTGATGGTTGTGTACCGAACCGTGAAAACGTTTGCCGGCGCTGTGTTGCAGCAGGTGGGCAAACTCATGGCAACAGGTGTGGGCCAGCAGGTTCAGGGTAGTCAGCTCGCCACCAAAATACCCCCGCCGCTGGATTTCCCGGGTTGAAAGCCAGCCCATGGCGGTCTCGGCCTGCTGTTTGGCCATGATCATGCGAACACCATAGGTAATCTGATGTTGCCGGGTGCGGGGATCGTACCGGTGATAGGTGGCTTGGCCGGAGCCAACCCGACATAACAGGGCGCCATTCGTGGAATGCTGGTTTACCCACTGTTTTGCCGGAGCCCAGAGGATTTCCCGGGTGGTGTGGCACATCAACTGGCCAATGGCGCGTGCGGTGTTGCGTTCGGGCATCATGAATCTGGTTTAGCCATGGGATTCGAAGGGGCTGGTGGTTCAGATCCGATCATACCCGCAATTTAGGCGGTGGTAAAAACAACAACGGCCAGCATGAGCTGGCCGTTGTTGTGGCGGTGTCAGGTATCCGATCAGCCTTCGATCGGTGAGCGCCAGTCGTCCGCACCGGAAGTGCCTGCAACGGCGTGCTCCCAGGTTACCTTGCGGTAGGACAGGGATACCTGAACAAGCTGGGTGAAGTCAGCGTTGTCCGCATCCTGGCAGTGAGGCATGTTGCAATCGATGTCGATGATGGTGGCATCTTCCAGGATGGTGGAGAAGAAGTGTTCCTGTTTGCCCTCAACAGAGGTGCGGTACCACTTCAGCTCTACCTTCGGCAGCATTTCGCCGGAAGCCAGGGCGTTGTACATCAGCGGGGTAGCCTTGTTCAGAGCGGAGGTGAACTTGAACGGCTTGTGAACACGCTGACCGGAAGGCTGGCCGGACTGGGGATCAGTCGGAACGGTTACAACGTGGCTGAATTCCTGAACCAGCACTTCGTCTTCGTGACCTTCAACGTAGATGTTGCCTACGGAATCGGAAGTGAATGCGCCGGCGGTGATGTTGCCCTGAGTCTGGCCTTCGATGCTGATATAACAAGGAGTTGGCATAGTCATGCTCCATGACGTGTGAATGAATAAATGTCCCCGGGGTCTTCCCTGGACGGTCCATACCAGTACAAGTGCTGTGCCAGAATCAATAAATCCTTAAAAAACAGCATGTAAGACTATGTTGAGTGATTGCGCATCCGTTGGCGGGGCAAAAGCTTGCTTCCGATCAGGCGAGCGATTGCTGGCCGGGCAACAAATTGCCCGGTCGGGGTGGCGATGCCTGGAAATTGGCGGCTGGTTCAGCGTAAACGGAATCGAACCGGAAGGGCGTAGGTAAAGCGGTCGCCGGTCATGGCGTCAGGCACCTCGGGCAGTGGTGCCGCCTGCGCCAGCATATCCATGGCTGCATCGTCCAGCAGGTTGTGGCCGGAGGAGTCCTTCAGGGAATGGTCCAGCAGGGTGCCGTCGCGGTCGAACTCAAAAATAATCACCGGTACGCCTTCCTGCCCCAGGCGGCGGGCTCTGCGCGGATAGTCATAGTATCGGCTCAGGTGTCGGCTCAGCTTTGTCAGGTAGTCATCCACGTCGGAGGAATCACCGGCGCTGAGTTCAACCTGCTGGGCATCGCTGGTGTCACTGGCGGTTTCTTCTGTGGTCTCTTCGGAGCGTTCTTCCGCTTCGGGTAGGTCTACCTCTTCCACTTTCTCTGTGACCGGCTTTTTCGCGGGCTCCGGCTCCGGTTCGGGCTCTGGCTCGGGTTGCGGCTCCGGTTCAGGTTCTGGCACGATTTCTGGCTCTGGCTCTGGCTCTGGCTCTGGCTCTGGCTCTGGCTCTGGCTCTGGCTCTGGCTCTGGTTCGGGTTCAGTTGGCTGTTCCACAGGCTCCACCTCGGGGGCTTCGTTGCGGGGCGCGCCGGCGAGGCTGATTTTCATGGCCGGAGCGGTATTGACGGCGGACTCCCCGAGAGGTTTCAGGTTGGGCACGTCCTGGGGCGCGGCAATAACCACCGCGATGACCGTGATCAGGACCGCCATGACCAGAAACAGCGCCCTTATCTTGCTGCTTGCGGTCATTACGATGCGGGCTCCGTCAGCAGGATAACGTCGGTATAGCCGTTGTCTTCCAGCAACTGGAACAGCTCTTCGAGATCCGACATGGAAACATTTTCACCGGCCGCAATTTTCAGTGGGCTGGACTCGTCCGGTGCGGGCAATCTGCCGGGCAAAGCTTCCCTGGAGAGGGTTTCGCCATCAATGTGCCAGCCTTTGTCTGCCGAGACCATAAGATCTGCGTGAGGTGGCTGTTGGCCCTGCGCCTGAGCTGTTGCCGGCAAGTCTGGCAAGGGGGTGTCCGCCAGTTGCCCGGCGACGATAAAGAACATGAGCAGCAGAAACACCAGGTTGATCAGCGGCAGCAGAGCGTCTTCCACACGCTCCATAAGGGATTTGCCGGAAGTCGACGGCGGTGGAACCAGATGGGTCACGGGCGGCTCCCGGATGTCGGGGTCCGTTTCCAGTGCGCAGTAATGCCCTGATCCTCAAGGCTGCTCAGGGTGCGGGTGAAGTGTCTCAGCCCGGTGTCTGGCGCGGTACTGACATTCACCTCTTCGATGCCCCCGGATGTCAGTTCGGGTAACAGCTCCGATAGCGGCAGGCTTTGTTCTTTCCACTCCAGGCGCCCATCGGCCAGCACGTGTACTTCCGGGATCGGATCACCGGTGGTCGGGCTGGTATTGCCGGTCTGGTTGGACAACTCAAGGTAGTCCACAGGCAGCAGCCTGCTGGTGAGCATGAAAAACACCAGCAGGATGAACACCACATCGATCAGCGGGGTAATCCGGATCGGGAGGGGGCGGCTTGGCCTCGGATCAACCAGTTGCATGGGCAAGATGGCTCTGGGACTCGGTGGTGACTTCGCGGGCGGATTGCGCAGGTTTGTGGACGGTGGATTCCGGGGCCGGCTTGACGGGAGAAAGCACGGCGTCCTGTTGGCTTTCCAGATCGACAGCCAGCACGCTGACCAGGGCGCCGTTGACCGTTTTGTGGATCCGACGCAGGCGGAACTCGATCCAGGCTGCCAGGGCGGCGAAGGGGATGGCGACCACCAGGCCGGCAGCGGTGGTGGTCAGTGCTTCATAGATACCGCCGCTGAGTTGGCTGGCGTTGGCTCGGCCTTCGGTGGCGGCCATGGCGCTGAAGGCCTCCATCATGCCAAGCACCGTGCCCAGAAGGCCCAGCAACGGTGCGAGTGCCGCAATGACTTCAATGATTTTCAGCGGGGCTTCAAAAGGTTCCAGGGCCTGTTGGGCGTCCCTGGCCGTGGTTTCCCGGATCTGCTGGGGATTGGTGCCGGCCAGCTGACTTTCCATCGTATTGGTCAGCAGGTGGTGCAGGGGGTTCAGTCGTGACCACAGGGTGGCCTGTTCACGAAGTCGTGCCGGGGCCCGATCGGACGGGTTTTGTTGCCAAATGGTAATCGCATTTTTAAGTTTCCCGGTCAGCCGGGGGGTATAAAAGGTGCCGAACAGCATCAGATAGACAAAAGTGATGACCCCGGCAACGGCCAGCGCAAGCAAAACCATCATCACCGGCCCACCCATGTCGATCAGCTGACTGAGCGGCGTTGCCAGGGTATCGGGGGCGTTGGCGAGTGGAAGTTCAGACATGGTTTTGCCTCAATACTGAAAAATAGATCTAAATAATAACGATTATCACTAAAATTTCAAGTTCCGTAACCTGAGATGCAACGCGGGGTCTGCTAAAATCCTGTGGTTATATCGTTGACCTCAACATTCTTGTACTAACCTGTGCCTAACTGCCTATTTCAGAACAGGCTGTCTTGTTTCTGTATGTCCGGAGTCACGCTGCTGTGTTGATCAAACGCTGGTTTGGCAGTCTGGTAAATCGTGCCGTTGCCTTTGTAATTCTGGTGATCCTGCTGTCGGCGATCGTGGTCACCATTGCGGGTACGTTGATGAGCCGTGACGAACTGGAAGCGCAGGCCAAGGCCGAAGTGGTCACATTCGCCGACCTGGTGGCGCAGGATCTGGACGATAAACTGTCCAAGCGACGCGAGATCCTGGCGGAAATCGCCGGGGACATGACCATGAGCGCAGATGTCCTGAAGTTCCGGGCCAGTACCCTGATCCGCAGGGAGATCGCCTTGCGTCACCTGTTCGATGCGTTCTACCTCATTGATGCCGGCGGGAGGGTTCTTGCAGAGTATCCGGAGACCTATTCCCAGAAGGGCCAGGATGTCAGTGGCCGGGAGTATTTCAGAAGAACATTCGAACAGCTGACGCCAGTGATCAGTCATCCCTTTCGGTCCTTTTACCAGGATGCGCCGGCGGTCATGATTACCGCACCGATCTTTGACCACAACGGCCGCTTCATCGGCATGATCGGTGGCGCCATCCTGCTGGAAGCGGACAACTTCATGGGGGATGTTAGCCAGGTGCGTATTGGCAAGTCCGGTTATATTGCTGTGGCCACACGAGGAGGTATCACCCTTGCCCACGGCCGGACCGGGGCGGTGATGGAGCCGGTGCCGGCCGATAACCAGGCTGTCCAGCAGTCAATGTCTGGCGTGGAAGGCGTACTGGAGTCGAACAACGGCGCGGGTGACCAGACCATTATGGCAGTACGCCAGATGACCGAAGTGCCGTGGTTTGTGGCTGCGGTCTGGCCGGCAAAAGAAGCCTATGCCGCTGCCGGGCGCCTGGTGGATAACCTGCTGTGGGTGCTGATGACGGTGATCGTTATCCTCGCGCCGTTTGCCTTTGTGGTGTTCCGCCGGTTGATGGCACCGATGAAAGTGCTGGGGTACCAGATTACCGAAAGGCATCTGGGGGTTCGCACCACGCCAGTGGATGTGTCCGGGGTGCGGGAGATCCGGCAGGTGGCGGAAACGTTCAATACGGTGATGGAAGAGCGGGATGAGGTGCTGTCATCACTGGCCGAGCGGGAAGCGTTTTTTCGTTCGCTGACCCAGAGTGCCCCGATCGGCATCGTCCAGACCGATGTTCTCGGGCGAATCGAGTTCGTAAACCCGACGTTTGAAAAGATTACCGGCAGCGAGGACAACGGCCTGCTCCACAAATACCTGATCGCGGCTGTCCATGAGGATGACCGGGAAGAGGCCCTGCGCGAATGGTATTCTGCTTTGCTCAACCACGAAGTGTTTCGTGGCCGCTTCCGCCTGAAACATGGTGCCTCCGGAGAGTCGGTGTGGGCAGATGTGATGACCGCTTCCATAGACACGCCCGAGAAGTCCCTGGGTACCATCACGGTGGTGAGGGATATCACCCGGGAGCTGGAAGTGGAAGAAGCGCTGCGTGAAGAGCAGCAGCGGGCCGACAGTATTCTTGCAGTGTTGCAGGAAGGGGTTCTGATGGTCGACACCGGTGGTCTTATCCGCTACGCCAACAGGGCCGCCTGTGGCTTTATAGGAAACGGGGAAAACTGCGAGAGCCATAACTTCTTCGAGCGCGTGGTGATCGAGGATGAGACGCGTCAGTGGCAAGCCCCGGACTTTCTCACGGGCGAAGCCTTTGAGAACCTGTATGTGACCCTTCGTAATGCCAGGGGACAGCTCTTTGATATCGATCTCACGATGTTGCACCTGCGCAAGGGGCACGAGAATGAACGGCTGGTGTTTGTTCTCAGGGACGACAGCGAGCGCCGGCGTCAGGAAGAGCGGCTGTCCTGGGAGGCCACCCACGATAGCCTGACCCAGTTGCTGAATCGGCGGGCGTTCAACGCATCGCTGGTGAAATGCCTGAGCCAGGTTGATGAGCAGGCCTCGGCCAGTGTGTTGATGCTGATTGATCTGGACCACTTCAAGCCGGTCAATGACGAAGGCGGGCATCTGCTTGGGGATGACCTGCTGAAACGACTGGCCGACCTGCTCAAGGACTCCGTGCGCCAGTCGGATACGGTGGCGCGTCTGGGTGGCGATGAGTTCGGGATTATCCTGCCGGCCTGTGGACTGGAGCGTGCCGAGGTGTTGGCAGAGAAAATCCGGGCCGGTGTCGAGGCCCTTCGTATCGAACAGGACGGACGCTCATTCGGGGTCACCACCTGTATCGGCCTGACCGGACTGTCGCCGAGGGACGCCGGGCCTCGCGAAGTGGTGGCCCGTGCCGATGAGGGATGTTACATAGCCAAGGCCCAGGGGCGGAACAAGGTTGTGGTGGTGCCGGTCTCTGAATCCTGATCTTCCGCGGATCTAAACCATCATGGCACTGGCAGCCTGCCACAGCAGTCTGAGGGCCAGTACCGTCAGCAGGATATTGAAAGCCAGGCTGAACAGCCGGTTGCTCATGGTTCTGAGCATGTGCAGACCTATCCAGGTGCCGGCGAAGCCGAAAGCGATCATGCCCAGAATAAACACCAGCCATTCCCTGAAGATGAAACCGGCGACGCCAAATACCAGGGCTTTGGGGGCATGTTGCAGGCACATCGCCGTGGCAAAGGTGGCAACGGTGGTGAACCGGTCGGTATGCATTTGCTTGATGAATGCCGCGACCAGAGGTCCGGTGGCCCCCACGAACAGGCTGACAAAGCTGGTCACCGCGGAGGCCAGGAACACACCGAAAGACCCGAAGGCGCCCTTGGGTAGATCCGGGCCCCAGCACAGGTACAGCACGAACAGTGCGATGGTCAGTTGCCAGAGGTGCGCGGGCAGGTCCACCAGCAGCCAGGCGCCAAGACCCGCCCCGACAAGTACGCCGGGTGCGAATGCGGCGATGGTTTTCCAGTCGGTGTGGCGACGGGCGAGAACCGCCCGCCCGCCGTTGGAGCCGAGCTGGATCATGCCATGGACCGGGATGATCGCTGCCGGAGGTACCCACATGGCCATCAGTACCAGTAACAACACGCCACCGCCGGCCCCCAGACTGGCAGTGATCATGGATGTGATGGCAGAGGCCAATAACAGGAACACCGCGATGTAAGGCGGCAGGTTCTCCGGAATCAGGGTCAGTTCCACGTGTTGTGCCTGGCAGTCAGTCGCAAAAGTCGGTGTCCTTGAGTCTCGGGCTGTTGCACAGAGCCTCGGTGGCCAGTTGCACATCAGCGATATAGTAAAGCGAGGCCAGACCAAACCGGTCTCTTCCCAGATTGTGGAAAATCATACCAAAGGCGATGTCTCCCGCCGTGTAGGTCTCGTGGTGACTGGCAAAATAGACGGCAGGTTTCGACAGGTTCTCGTCTTCCAGCAACGTTTTCACCCGTGCGGCGCCACCATGGTAGGCCTGCACCAGCAGCAGCGTGAAGAGCCGGTTCTGTTTGACTGGGGGCAGGTGGCCAAAACGTTCCTCGAATGCGGGTTTCAGGTTCTGCGCGTTCTGGTCCATCAGACGCAGGGCGCAATCAATCTGCGCCAGTCGGTGCCAGTAGTGGGTGGACTGGATCCGGCAATCCGCCAGGGCTGCGGGTGACAGTTGCAGGATGCCCCGGGCGTTGGCCCTGGAGTGGGCCCGCTGTCGGCCGCCGCTTTCGATGAGTACCTGCCCGCCTAGGTAGCGAATCAGCTCAGGTGGCAGGTCGAGCCGTTGTTGTTGGCTGCGCTTGTTGTAAACATACAGCAGGGCACTATGGAGAGATTGCGGGTTGTCAGCTGAGGCAAAGCTCAGGTCGTCCCAGGCACCCCAGACCAGATTGGCGGGTATGGTGCCGAGATAACGGGCCCTGGCTTCATCCAGATCAACGTGTGGCTGGTCACAGGCCAGGGCAAAAGGATAGCCCGTAGTGCCCTTGCTGCCTTGTGCCCAGGTGTCGGCGCGGCCACTGGCCGCCAGTCGCGCACGGGTGTCATTGATTCGTTTCTGGGTGTCCTCGCGGTCGTCCCCATCGTTAATGTAACCAAGGAACTGGCCCCGCATATCGTAAAGGATATGACGCTCGCTCTCGGAGCAGTAGCCGGATTCCTTCAACACCCAGCGCCGGATGGTGACGATGTTTTCGTACACTCCCTGACTGACCCAGTAGGGCGAGCTGCGCACAACGTCCTTCCAGTCGTCAACCGGTTCCGCGCCTTTGGCCATGGTCGCCAGAAACAGCAGCAGGATAACCGGGACAACCCGATAGAGACTATTGAGTCTTGTCTTCATAAACGTTATACCCGTGATTCCCAAGCTATCAGAATAACAAATGGACGTGACAATGAAGCAATCCGAATACCTCCGATACGATGCCGTGGCCCTTGCCGACCTGATCCGACACGGGGAAGTGTCTTCCCGGGAAGTCTGCGAGGCGGCAATAGAGCGCGCGACACAGGTCAATGGCAGACTGAATGCCATCTGCCATCCCCAGTTTTCCGACGCCCTGGATCAGTCCCATGACGGGACAGGCACTTTCGCGGGCGTTCCCCTGTTGCTGAAGGATCTGGCCCAGGAACAGGAGGGGCAGCCGTGTACCTACGGCAGTCGTGGGTTGAAGAATAACATTGCTCCCAGGGATTCGGAGTTCGTTCGCCGCGCCCGGGACGTGGGGTTGGTGTTCCTGGGACGTACCGCTACCCCGGAGTTTGGCCTGAAAGGGGTGACCGAATCCAGGCTTTGGGGGCCTTCCCGTAATCCCTGGGACACCCGGCTGACGCCAGGTGGCTCCAGTGGTGGCTCCGGAGCGGCGGCTGCGGCCGGCATTGTGCCCATGGCCGGTGCCAATGACGGTGGCGGTTCCATTCGCATCCCGGCGGCCTACAACGGGTTGTTCGGGCTCAAGCCCTCCCGGGGCCGCATTTCTTCCGGACCCTTTGCAGGGGAAGCCTGGACCGGGGCTTCCACGGACCACGTGGTGACCCGTACCGTGCGCGACAGTGCGGCGATGCTGGATGTACTGGCCGGCCCGGCGGCGGGTGATCCGTTCGTGATTCCGTCGCCTCCCGAACCCTACGCGGAGCTGATGCGCCGGACGCCGGAAAAGCTCCGCATTGGCGTGTTCACCTCGTCACCCTACCAGACCGAGGTGGCGCCTGAATGTGTGGCCGCGGTCGAGGAAACCGCGCGTTTGCTGGAAAATCTGGGCCACCAGGTGGAGTATGCCCGCCCCGAGTTCGATGGTATGGCACTGGCGCGTTGTTACCTGGGCCTGTATTTCGGCGAAGTGTCGGTGCTGATGGACAAGGCGAAAACGGAACTGGGCGCCAGCGAAAATGATTTCGAGCTGGATACCCGGTTGATCGGTATGCTGGGGCGTACGTTGCCGTTGCCGGAATACGTCAGCCGCCGCCAGCAATGGAACGATTTTTCCCGCGCGCTGGGGGCGTATTTTGGCCGTTTTGATCTGTACCTGTGCCCGACCACCGGCCAGCTACCGGCCAGAATCAGTGAACTGGATACGCCTTCTCATTTGCAGCTGGCGGCGAAACTGATGCTGGCACTGAAGGCCGGCAAGCTGGTGCACAAGAGTGGCCAGGTCGACCAGATGGCCCTGGAAAGCCTCGCCCGCACGCCCTTCACCCAGCTGGCTAACCTGACCGGAACCCCGGCGATGTCCGTGCCCCTGCACTGGACGTCGGCTGGCCTGCCGGTCGGCGTTCAGTTCGGAGGCGCCCATGGCAGTGAGGATATGCTGCTGCAACTGGCCGCCCAGCTGGAGGAGGCTAATCCCTGGTTCCCCCAATACGAGCGTCTGGAAGAGGGGATCAACTGAAACCTGGCGTTGGCGGGCAGGGTTGAAATTCCGCTTTGTGATCCGACATAGCCAACTCCACGTTTATCTTTATAGCCGGAACAGGCTATGCTGTAAGTCAGGAAGGCCTCAGTCTTCCTGACAGACCCTGATGGCATCGAGGAGGCGAGCGTATTATGAACCAACCGATGGCAATCGACGAACTGGTATCTGTAGCACAGGCCGAGGCCATGGGGGAGTTAGACGCCCCGATGATGGCCATCGTTCTGTCCAGCGAACAAAGCTACGACTTGCCCATCAATTCCCTTGAAACCGATGCCGACAAGGCCCGCTGGGGGTTAATCCTCCGCGCTGCCCGCGAGCATGTGGAAGCGGATGCCGTGGCGGTGCTCTATCCCGCCTGGACCACCATTCGCCACAAAAAACCTGAGAACGAGACTGCAGACGCAGCCGAGGCAATGACGGAAGATACCAGTGAGGAGGCCGAACCGTCAGACCCCATCGATACGCTGTTCGTGCAGCTGCATACCCGTGACCACGTCTACTGGCGGGGGTTTGAGCAAATTCGTGATCCCAAACATCAACGCATCATCGGGTTTCGCCGCATCAAGGCCCTGTCTACGGACTACAAGCGGGATGAAGCGCCGTCCGTGACAGCCTGGTTGAGCACGCTGTTCGAGCCGTTGCCGGATGAGGGTGAAGAGACTGAGGTGGACCGCGAGCTGGCAGACCTGCTGGAAGAGCCGGAAGTGAGCGCAGCGCTCTACCCGCGGCAGATGCGCGCCCTGCACTGATCCTTCCTTAACAGCAAAACGCTATGGAGAACGCCCGACGACAGTGATGCCGCCGGGCGTTTTTGTAATGGCCATCAGATGGCGGTTGCCCGCTCCGCCACCCAGTACAGACTCACGGCGCCAACTGTCAGCAACATGGCGGGTACGGCGGCACGCTCGTAGATCTGGAACCGGCCGCACAGGTATAGCATCGGGAACAGAACCACCAGCAATCCCAGCTGCCCCAGTTCCACACCCAGGTTGAAGCCAGCCAGAGCGACCACTGTCTGCGATACGCCGGACGTCAGGTCTCCCAGCACGCTGGCGAAGCCGAAGCCGTGAATCAGCCCGAACCCGAATGCCAGCTTCCAGGTCTTGCTGCCGAGGATCGGCCAGAACACGTTCAGCGCAGCAACGGCGATGGACAGGGCAATGACGGTTTCCACCCAGGCGATGGGCAGTGTCACGATATCCAGCGCCGCCAACGCCAGGGTAATCGAGTGGGCCACGGTAAAGGCGGTGACAATGCCTACCAGTTCCAGCAAACGGGTTCTCAGATCGTGACCCTGACTGGCGTGCCTGTGGGACCGGCGGGTTTTCAGCGGCAGGGTGGCCGGCAGCATCAGTACCAGTAGAAACAGGATATGGTCGAGACCGATCAGCAGGTGGATGACGCCTTCGTAGAGGAAGGTGCCAAACAGTTTCAGGCTGTTGCCGAACGCACTGGTGCCGGTGCCCAGGGACATTGTCTGGTCATCGGGCGCCAATACACCCAGGCGTTCGCCCTGGCGGTCAGTCACGCTGACGAGGGCGCGATGCAACGGGTCCTGTTCAAACAGCAGGGCGTATTTGAGGGACTTCGGTGCCTGGTTATCCGGACACGCAATCTGGTAACGCCCGGCGGCGTATGGGCCATCGCTGTGGCGGGACAGCCCCCACCGCATGCCCGACAGCCGGCAGGTTCCACTGGTGTTGCTGAGTGTCAGGCCCTGGTCCACCAGTCGGGTGATGGCGTCTCGCCCTGTGCGGATTTCGGCGCCGCTGAGTTTGCCATCGCCATTGCTGTCCAGGGGCAGAACCAGTGCGAGATCCCTCAGGGCCAGGTCGATGCGAACCTGCGACTGGGTCTGGTCCACATAGATGAAGCTGTCACTGGTCTTGTGAGCCCATGCCGGCAGCGCGATTATCAGTAGCCCGGCAAAGACTGGCGTGAGTCGAAGAAGCGCAGAAATCATCATGATCGCACCTCCGGATAACGGGCATCGCGCTGGTCATGTTGCTTCAGCCAGGACCTGACGTCGGTCGAAACCGAGTCATTACCGGCTGATTTTGCCGCGCGAAGCAGCAGGCGGGTGTCCAGGGGTTCACGCTGGTCCTGCCAGTTGGCCAGGGCGTGGGTCAGGGCCGTTTCGGCATCGCCTTCAATGTCCAGCGCGTAACGTGCGAGATCCCGCTGGTGCAGCAGGGTGCCGCGCCAGCGGGCCTCGTTAAAGCGTTCTTCCAGCATGGCGGAGAGTCGGCCGGCGTCCGTATGTTGTTGGCGCTTCATGGCTATGGCGCGGATGATGGCGAGGGAGTCGACCTGTTCGTAAGACTCGGTCAGCCTGATCACTGCTTCGTTTTCGCCCCGCTCCAGCAGCCAGTCCGCCAGCTGCGCCCGAGTGTAGAGGTCATCCGGGGCAAGTGTGAGCACCTGGCGCCAGTGCTGTTCTGCTTCGGGCCTGCCGAGTTGCGCGGCAATGTCGGCCAGGGTGCCCAGAGCCCAGATCTGGCTGGTGGTATCACTGGCGGGTGCTCGGCGGGTCTGCGCGTGCAGGGATTGGTAGGCGGTTTCGGCATGGCCGGTTCGTGCTTCCACCTGAGCCAGACAGCTTGCCGCTATCAGGCCGGGAAAATCGTTCGCCAGTTGCCGGCACAGGGCCTGTGCCGATTCATAATGGCCCTGCACCAGTTCCAGATTGGCAAGGGTCAGTCGCGCCTGGGTGACTTGCTGTCGGTCACTGTTAGGCTGATTGAGGATCCCGTTCAGTTCCGCGCGGGCGGGTTCGAAACGGTGAAGACTCTGGTTGAGGGTGGCACGGAGAATCTTCAGCCGGTCTGTCATCCGGCTTTCGGGCCAGCGCTCAAACCATGCCTGGGCATAGCCCAGGTAGCGTGGGTCCCCCTGGGAACGTGCCTGCAGCAAGAAAGCCTGAACCTGGTCGGCAAGCGCCGGGGCCGAGTCTGGTGGAGTATCGGGTGTCAGGGCCTCAGAGGGCAGTGTGATCAGTATGTCCTGGTCGTCATACTCTGTTTCAATCGCTGCGGGGGCAGCCAGTGCTGTTTCCATGGCCAGTGCTGTAACCAGCGCGACGATGGAAAAAGCCCTGCGCCGCAGCGCAGGGTGGAGGGCCGTCAGCCCAGGATCGGAGTCGGACTGACGGCGGAGACCGCAGGATTCAAAACAGGTCGTCATAGGCCTGTTCGTTGTCCTTGTCATTGAAGCTGAACTCCAGTTTGTTGATGTTAACCGCGTTGCGTTCGTCGTCTGTCCGCTTGATTTCATTCTTCACAAAGGTGGTGAAATCAACCGACAGGCCCGGGCCGCGGTTGCTGGAGCTGTCAGAGCAGCCTGCCAGTACCAGGGCGGCAACCAGGGTAATACCTGTTCGGAGTGTCATGGCTTTCCCCCTTACAGACCGTTAGGTGAACCGGCGATCGGCGTCGCGAGGTATGGGAAGGTGGTTCTCAGCTCCGTCGGGTCAAGCTGCACACCGTCGGTGTACTCTTTATCGCCATCGGGAGCATCAGCGGGGTCTGCCAGTACGCCCATGGCGACGCGAAGCGAGATGTCGACAGTGTCGTCAACCGGGCGGCGCCCATTGGGAAAGCCTGCGTTATCACCGCCAAGAACGCCGAGGTCGTTCTGCGCTCCTGCCGCCGTGGTGGCAATGCTCGGGTTAAGCCGCAACATTTCTGAAGCAGTGACGCCATCTGGACCGTTCAGGTCGGGTACACCGGTCAGGAACGCGGTGATCAGGTCGTTCCGTGGGAAGTTGTTGGGGGCAGTGACACCAAAGAGGATTTCCACCAACTCCGGAAGCGTAGGATTCGTCACATAGGTCAGGAACTGACCATCATCTTTGGGTTCGCTGGCGTTAAAGCCATCCTTGTCTTTCAGTCCGATAACGACTTCGTTGACCAGCGGCATGCCCAGTCGCGAAACCTGGGTGTAGGCACCGCCTTCCACGGTTGCCCCTCTACCATTGGCGGCCGGTGCCGGGTTCAGGACACGGGCCTGACGCACGCTGGCGGTGGTCCAGCCGCCAATGACCGGGTCACCCGAGGCTGTCTGGGCACTGCCGGTCAGGCAGGCGGTGGGCACTTCCAGAGCGAACGACGTGGCGTTCTTGTCCGCCAGATCTCCCGCGCCTTCGCCATTTCGTGGTCCAAGCGGATTGGTGTTCACCAGGTCGAAAATCTCACCCAGGTTCACCGCAAAGGCTTCCTTGCGCTGACCCACGAATACCCGGCCATCGGTACCGCATCCTGGAATGGCAATATCAAAGATATGCTGGTTGGCATAGGCTTCGTAGTCGCCGAAGGATTTTCCGCCAATGTTGTCCAGTGGCTTGGCGAAATTTTCCGTACCGGTGGTGGCGTTGGTGGCCACCTGACGTGTGCCAGAGCGGCGGTCCCCGCGAATGACGGTGACGGTGTACTCCTGTCGGAACTGGACATTGTCATTATTGGTGGCGTTGCCAATGTTTTTCAGTGGCACGGAGACCATTTCTCCCCCGACGTCCAGCTGGATGTCGTTGAGGACGTCCTGCATCTGGAAGCGGAAGGTGATGTCCTCCTGGGCGTTGCCAGAGTTATCGATATGAATCTCGTAGATGGCGTCCTCGTCCAGGTCAAAGTAGTTGGGACCGCCGTACGCGTCCTGCAGCGGCAGATAGTTGGCGATCAGGGTGACAAAGCTTTCCCGGCCGCTTTCGTAGCTTCGGAACATGTAGAAGTCGGTGCCATCCACCTTGGGAACTTCGGTGATGAACGGCGCCTCGCGGTGGCTGGAGGCAGAAGCAGTACCTGCGGTCAGACAGATCCCGGCAATCGCGAGGGCGAGGCCGGAGCGTTTGATTACTGTGTTCATTCCGTTTTCCTCATCTATTGTTGGTGTTGCTTAGGGGAAACGGGATGGCATCAAAAAAAGATGCAGGTCGCAGGCAAAAATTTGAGGGGGTGTAATCAGGCGACGGTGCATCCTGATCGGAACGGGGAACGTAGTAGGTAATAGGTCAGTGGAAGGACAAGGTGCGGAGAACACAATGACAAACCCAGAGGTAGAACAAGAAGAGCTGATGACGCTACTTGTGGCTGTAGCCCGTAGCGATCGGCAGGCGTTTCAGAGGCTGTACCAGAAAATCGCGGCACGAATGTTCGGTCTGTGCTTCAAGCTGGCGGGTCAGCAGGAGCTGGCCGAGGAAGCCTTGCAGGATGCGTTTGTGCAGATCTGGCATCACGCCGGGGAATATCACAGTGATCGGGGGGCGCCATTGAGCTGGATGTTGACCATTGCCCGTTATCGAACCCTGGATCTGATGCGGGCCAGGGCAGTGCGCAGTACCGCCGGAGATGAACACCTTCAGCATGTGGAGGATCCCCGTAGCGGACCTCTGGATCATTCCTTGCGACGTGCCGGAGCTGAGCAGTTGACTGGCTGTCTTGATGAACTCAGTGATGTTCAGCGAGACAGTATCCTGTTGTCATACTACCGGGGGTTCACCCATGACGAGCTGGCTCAGGCGCTGAGCTCCCCGATCGGGACCGTCAAAAGCTGGATTCGTCGTGGGCTGATGGCGTTAAAGAGGTGTCTGGAACGATGAAAAAAACGCCGGAAAGAATTGAAAGCCTGGCCGCCGAATATGTGCTTGGCTCCCTGAGAGGCAAAGCAAGAGGCCGCTTTGAACGCTGGATGATGGAGTCGGGCCGGGTCCGCCAGGAAGTCTGGTACTGGGAAGAAAAGCTGGGTCAATTGAGCGACCAGGTACCGGAGCGGGAACCGCCGAAGTCCGCCTGGCGCGGGATTGAACGGCGGCTTTGGCCGCCAGAGCTGGCATCGGCGAAAGCGAGGTCGAGGGGGCTGTGGCCAGCCTGGAGTCTGGTTGCAACGGCTGCCGCGCTGGTGTTGGCGGTCATGCTTGTTCAGCAGCCAACGCTTGAGCCGGATTCCCGGCTTTCTGGCGCGATTGTTCAGGCAGACGTCAGTGATCCGCTGTGGCTGGTCAGTGAATCCCGTCGTGACAGTCGCCTGCGATTGAGGTCCGTGGCGGCCACCTCGGCCGAGGCCGGTAAGGACTATGAGTTATGGATCGTGCCGGACAACGGCAATCCGCTGTCCCTGGGCGTGATACCGGTCGGTGATGTGTATCAGGTGAAACTCACGGACGAATCCCGTGAAACCCTGAGCCAGAGCCGCACTCTGGCCATCAGTCTGGAACCGCGGGGTGGCTCGCCCACCGGCGCGCCCACCGGCCCGATCTTGCACGTCACCAAGCTTTACGAGCTGTAACCGGGCCTCTTAGTTGGACGCGAGCAGCGTTATGCACAGTTGGGCGTTCTGGACAAAGTGGCCGAACGCCGTCAGCTGTTCATCGGAGGGCACGTAATCACCGGCGGCATTGTCGGCATAGAACAGGCCGACCAGTCGCCCCTTGGCAGTCAGCGGGCCGATCAACGCCGGCACCTTGCCCAGCCAGCGATCATAGGGTACGCCTTCGTCCGCGGGGCCGGGGCTGAATACGTCACAGGCGGCATGGGGAAGCAGGTTGCCAAGGGGGCCGGTGCCATCCTTGGCAATGACAAAGTCTTCGCGCCAGTTTTCCGTGCCTCGCCCGCCCACTTTTCGGGGTATCAGCTGGTGGCCGGTCTTGTCGGTCATCAGCAGGGCGACCCGCTGCATGCCAATAGCCCGGTGGATACCCTCGATCACCAACTGGCAAACCTCGTTGATATCCGGCTTCTCGGTCAGGCTCAGGGTCAGATCCCGGAGGATCTGTAATTGCAGCGCCGGATCCATATCCGGCGCCCGGGCGGACTGGCGGTCGGGGCTGTCCTCATTGCCCGGCATTAGCGCGGTGACCTGGGGAATGCCGAGGGACACCGCAACCCGGGCGGCTTCCTGAGCGTTGACCTTGAGTTGATCGCGGATGGCGGCCGGTGTCTCGCCGGTATCCTTGCCCAGTTGTTCCAGCACCTTGTCCATGTCGGTGCCGCGCCAGCCGTTTTCCGACAGCCGGGCCATTTCCACCGAATGTCGCACCAGACTGGCGGCCTTGGAATTGGCCTGGCCGGGAGAGACCACATCCTTGATGAACGGCCCCAGTGCCCAGGCGTCCACCAGGCCCCGGGTGATCTCCGTGAAGGTGCTGTGCAGTACAGCTTTCTGGGCCTCCACCGGTGGCTCGTCCAGACGCAGCCGCTGCTCCAGTTCGGTAGCCTGTTCGGTCTCGCAGGACCAGAACGCCAGTTCGCCAATGTTCATCAGCAAGGCCCCGATGAACACTTCCTCCAGGGCGTTTTCATTGCGTTTGGGCATCAGGCAGCGGGCCTGAACGGCGGAATGGATAGCCCTGGCAAGACATCTCAGCAGGTGTGGCCGGTCATTGCGTTGCAGCAGCGAGTCGACGATCAGCGACGAGATGGCCATGGATTTCACTGAATCGAAGCCAATCAGGGTGATGGCACGGCTGACGGTGCTGACCTGGGTTCGCGTCTGGTTGTAGAACACGGTGTTGGACAACCGCAATACCTGGGAGGTGAGTTGGGCGTCATTGAGTATCACGTTGGCCAGCTCGTTGACGGTACTGTTTGTGCTGTCGGTCAGCTCGTTGATGCGTTTCAGGGTATTGGCCAATACCGGCAGTTCAACTTTGCTGAGGTAGGTCACCCATGCCTGGGTGGAGTTCATCCTTGAGGGCGGATTAACGGTTTTTGTTGTCACGTTATTTATTCACTCTGGTGCGCGCCTCGGGGTTGAAAAGGTTCTTTTAATACCTGAGTTTAGCGCAGGGTGGCGGAGAGTGTCGGTAACAGAACGTGTACGGGGATGTACCAAGCGCCGCGAATTCGGGTTTGGCCAGGGATTAGGCTATAATGGCCGGTTTTAACACTGCACCCACAAGGCGCTGACAAGGCTGATCCGTGATTGTATTTGACCAGGTCCAGAAGTCATACCAGGTAGGCGGGCGGGCGATCCCTGCGTTGCATCCCACCAGTATGACCATTGAAACCGGCGAGGTGTTTGGCATCGTCGGTCACTCCGGCGCGGGGAAATCCACCCTGGTTCGCCTGATTAACCTGCTGGAGCCGCCCACCGGCGGTCGCATTCTTGTTGATGATGAAAACATCACCGACTACGACGCCGCCGAGCTGCGCGCGTTCCGTCGCAAGGTCGGCATGATCTTCCAGCATTTCAACCTGCTGTCGTCCAAGACCGTGGCGGACAACATTGCGTTCCCGATGAAGCTGGCGGGCATATACTCCCGCACTGAGATTCGTGAACGGGTGGAGGAATTGCTGGCCCGGGTCAGCCTGATGGATCACGCCAACAAGTACCCCTCGCAGCTGTCCGGCGGCCAGAAACAGCGGGTCGGTATTGCCCGCGCCCTGGCCTGCCGCCCGACGATCCTGTTGTGCGATGAAGCCACCAGCGCCCTGGATCCCCAAACGACCCAATCGGTATTGCGCCTGCTGGCGGATATTAACCGCGAGCTGGGGCTGACCATCGTACTGATCACCCACGAAATGGATGTGGTGCGCCGGGTCTGTGACCGGGTGGCGGTCATGGACGCCGGTGAAGTGGTCGAAATGGGGGCGGTCAGCGATGTTTTTCTCCATCCGCAACATCCCACCACCCGGGACTTCGTATTTGAAAGTGAAAACATTGATCGCGACGAAATGCAGGCGGACCTGCAAAAGGCCAGCGGCCGCATCCTGCGCCTGACGTTCCGTGGCGAATCCACCTACAAGCCGTTGCTGGGCAGCGTAGCGCGGGAATCCGGCGTGGATTTCAGCATCCTGTCCGGGCGCATTGATCACATCAAGGACACGCCCTACGGACAGTTGACCCTGTCTCTGGTCGGCGGTGACCTGGAGGTGGCGATGCAAGCGCTGGAAGCGGCAGAAGTTCACGTGGAGGTGGTACGCTGATGGAAGCTTTGCTGAGTAACGTGGACTGGGCGGAAATTGGTATCGCCAGCTGGGACACCCTGGTGATGGTGGGTATGTCCCTGCTGTTCAGTGTGTTGATCGGCCTGCCGATTGGCGTGCTATTGTTCCTGTTTGGCAAGCGCCAGTTGCTGGAGCAGCCGGTGGCTTATGCGGTGTTGTCGTTCGTGGTGAACGTACTGCGCTCGGTACCGTTCATTATCCTGCTGATTGTGATGATTCCGTTTACGGTGATGCTGATCGGGACATCGCTGGGTGTTGCCGGGGCGATTCCTCCTCTGGTCGCCGGCGGTGCGCCCTTCTTCGCCCGTCTGGTGGAAACCTCGTTGCGCGAGGTGGACCGGGGAATTATCGAGGCAACCCAGGCTATGGGTGCTAATGTGAGGCAGATCATTCTCGGGGCTTTACTGCCTGAGGCTCTGCCGGGCATCATCGCTGGCATTACCGTGACGGCGATTACCCTCGTGTCCTACGCGGCCATGTCTGGTGTCATTGGCGGCGGCGGTCTGGGTGACCTGGCGATCCGCTTCGGGTATCAACGATTCCAGACCGATGTGATGGTGATTACCGTCGCGCTGTTGGTCATTTTTGTGCAACTGCTGCAGATGGCCGGGGATCGCCTGGTTCTGTATTTCAGCCGTAAATAATATCAAACGGGAGAACGTGTTTATGAACTTCAAGAAAGCCCTGGTGGCCCTGGCCGCCGCTGCAACCTTTGCTTCTGCTGCTTCAGCAGAAAAACTCTCAGTCGCGGCTACCCCGGTGCCTCACGCGGAGATTCTGGAATTTGTGAAGCCGCAGCTGGCTGAGCAGGGTGTCGAGCTGGACGTTAAGGTATTCACCGATTACATCCAGCCGAACATTCAGGTGGATCAGAAGCGGATGGATGCCAACTTCTTCCAGCACCAGCCGTACCTGGACGAATTCAACGATGGCCGTGGTACCGACCTGGTCACCGTGACCGGTGTACACGTGGAGCCGTTCGGTGCCTATTCCAGCAAGATCGACTCTCTGGAAGACCTGCAGGAAGGCGCCGTGGTGGCCATCCCCAACGATCCCACCAACGGTGGCCGCGCTCTGCTGTTGCTGCAGAAAGCCGGGCTGATCAAGCTGGAAGATAAGAGCAAGATCACCGCAACGCCGCGCGACATTGCCGAGAATCCGAAAGATCTGGAGTTCAAGGAACTGGAAGCTGCCACACTGCCGCGTATTCTGGGACAGGTGGACGTGGCGCTGATCAACACCAACTACGCGCTGGAAGCTGGCCTGAACCCGTCTGAAGATGCGTTGATCATTGAGGGTTCCGAGTCACCCTACGTCAACATTCTGGTTGCCCGTCCGGACAACAAGGACAGCGACCCCATGCAGAAGCTCGCGAATGCCCTGAAGTCTGAGGCGGTGAAGGATTTCATCATGGAGAAGTACGAGGGTGCGGTCGTTCCCGCCTTCTGATCTTTCCTCGGTTTCTGAAAAGGCCGGGTTCCATTGGAATCCGGCCTTTTTTGTTTTCGGCTTGGCCGAAATGACGCTGCCGGTGTCAACCATGTCATAGAGCCGTGTTGTTTATTCGGTGTACAAGTGTTCGCGGACGTAATAACAACAATCGAAAGGAATATGACGATGACACTGACAGCACCCGGCCGGGAATGGTCCCGGCGACTTGTATCTCTTTTGTTCATTTCTTTTTTTGCCATGGCGTTGCCCGCCCAGGCCGGCTGGTTCGGGATTGGCCAGGACGCCAGGGACAGCAATCCCGGTAAAACCCGCCCGGTGATCTTCGTGGGTAATAATTGGGAAGGCACCATCGACGTTATTGATGCAGAGAGCTACCACAAGGTCGGTCGCATCAACGGCATTCCCGACAAGCGCCAACGGATGACGGAAATCGTCCTCAATCCGGTGCGTCTGGTGTTTTTCCAGGCAGTTCGGCTGTTTATTGGTGAGGGCAACGACCAGTACGTGGATGACATGTACAGCACCCCGGATGGTCGCCTGCTGGTGGTTTCCCGCCCCAGCTTTGCCGATGTGGTAGGTATTGATATCGCCAGTGGCGACATCGCCTGGCGCTTTGAGGTGGACGGTTACCGCTCTGATCATATGGCGCTGTCGCCGGACGGTACCCAGGTCGCGGTGTCCGCGTCCACCGGCAATGTGGTGCATGTGCTGGATGTGGAGACCGGCGAGGAAGTGGGCCGCTTTCCGACCGGTAATTCACCCCATGAGAATGTCTATTCCGAGGACGGCAAGCGGATCTACCACGCCAGTATCGGCTATGTGTTCACGCCTCTGGACCAGGACCTGATGGAATTCACCAAGGGTGAGCGATTGTTTCAGGTCGTGGATGCGGAAAGCCTGGAGATCATCAAGCGGTTTGACCTGAAAGACAAGCTGGAAGCGGCCGGCTACAGTGACCTGAGCCCGGCGATCCGGCCCATGGCCCATACCCCGGACGAGCGTTTCTTCTACTTTCAGTTGTCATTCCTGCATGGCTTTATCGAGTACGACATGGAGGAGGATCGTATTACCCGCCTGGCGGAACTGCCGAACCTGATTCCTGATACGCCAAGGGAGTTCTATATCAACGATTCCGCCCACCATGGCATCGCCATGAATGGTGACGGTGACACCCTGTGCGTGGCCGGAACCATGAGTGATTACATCGCCATCGTGGATCGCGAGACCTTCAGCCATGAAATCCTCACCGGGCTGGGGGAGAAGCCCTACTGGGTGACCACCAACGAAACCGGAGACCGGTGCTACATATCCTGGAGCGGTACGGACCAGATGTCGGTCATCGATATTGAAACCGCCAGTGAGATTGTCCGGGTGGACGTTGGCGATCACCCCCAGCGTATCCGCGAAGGCAAGGTGCCGAGGGACTGGTAACAAAAAAGGCCGGGTGTATGCCCGGCCTTTGGTATTGTGGGTGCGCGGGTGATCAGTCACCGCTCCAGTTGGAGGTGGGATCCGGCGTCATCCGAAGGTAGGACCTCACCGCCCTGTGGCCCTGTGGGAAGCGCTCCTTGATTTCGTCTTCGTCCTGCAACGACGGCACGATGACCACATCGCTTCCGCTCTCCCAGTTGCCCGGGGTTGCCACCTTGTGGTTGTCGGTCAATTGCAGCGAGTCAACGACCCTTAGTATCTCATTGAAGTTACGACCGGTGCTCGCCGGGTAGGTGATGATCAGTCTCACCTTCTTGGCGGGATCGATGACGAACAACGAACGCACGGTCAGAGTTTCATTGGCATTGGGGTGGATCATGTCATACAGGTCGGACACTTTCCGGTCATGGTCTGCGATGATCGGGAAGTTTACCGAACAGCCCTGGGTTTCATTGATGTCCTTGATCCACTCGTGGTGTGATTCGACCGGATCCACGCTCAGGGCAATAACCTTGACGTTGCGCTTGGCAAACTGGTCTTTGAGCTTGGCGGTCAGCCCCAGTTCGGTGGTGCAAACCGGTGTGAAGTCCGCGGGATGGGAAAACAGAATTCCCCAGCTGTCGCCAAGCCAGTCGTAAAAACGGATCTTGCCTTCGCTGGAGTCCTGTTCAAAATCCGGTGCGGTATCTCCCAGACGTAAACTCATAGCGTAACCTCCTTCGGTGAAGCTTGTGACAACCTTCAGTGTGTCACCGGCATGATCAATCGCCGGAGTGTTTATATTGAGTCTATACGATAATGAGTGGTGATGGATGAGGTGAAAACAAGGGGCTTGATTTGCCTCATCCATCGCTTACCAGAACATTATAGCGGTTATTTATGACCGCTGAGGCGCTGGATCAGTTATTGACGCCGAGAGCCTTCTCTTTCTCGAAGTGCTCGCGGGTCAGCTTGAACACCACCGGGCTGAGGAATAGCAAAGCAACCAGGTTCGGCAGGGCCATCATGGCGTTGAGCGTGTCCGCTAACAGCCAGATGAAACCCAGGTTGATGGTCGCGCCAACCGGAATGGCAAGAATCCACAACACCCGGTAGGGCACGATGGCTTTTACGCCAAACAGGAACTCAACACACCGCTCTCCGTAGAACGACCAGCCGAGAATGGTGGTAAAGGCAAAGATGGCCAGGGAAATCGCCACTACGTAGTTACCAAAACCGGGCAGGCCGTTTTCGAACGCCAGCGAGGTCAGGGCGGCCCCGGTTTCGCCGGAGCTCCAGGCGCCGGAGGTAATGATGACCAGGCCGGTGATGCTGCAGACGATGATGGTATCGATGAAGGTGCCCAGCATGGCGACCATGCCCTGGGTAATCGGGCTTTTGGTCTGGGCGGCGGCGTGGGCAATCGGTGCGGAACCCAGCCCGGCTTCGTTGGAGAAAATGCCGCGGGCAACACCAAAACGGATGGCGGCCCAGACGGCGGCTCCGGCAAAGCCACCTTCGGCGGCGACCGGGCTGAACGCATGCTTGAAGACCATGGCGAACGCGGCAGGAATCTGATCGGCGTTGACGGCCAGGGCAATCAGGCCGACAAACACATAGGAAATGGCCATCAGTGGAACCAGGGAACTGGCTACCTGACCGATACGCTTGATGCCACCGATCAATACCAGACCCACCAGAACCATGAGGATCACCCCGGTCAACCAGTGAGGCAGGCCAAAGTTGGCGTTCAGCACGTCCGCGACCGAGTTGGCCTGTACTGTATTGCCGATACCAAAGCCGGCAATGGCGGCAAAGATGGCGAACAGTACACCCAGCCAGGCCCATTTGCTGCCCAGACCATTGCGAATGTAATACATCGGGCCACCAACATGGGCGCCGCGCTCGTCCACTTCCCGGAAACGAACCGCGAGAACCGCCTCGGAGTACTTGGTGGCCATCCCCACCAGGGCGGTCAGCCACATCCAGAACAGGGCCCCCGGTCCACCGAGAAAAACGGCGGTAGCCACACCGGCGATGTTACCGGTGCCTACGGTCGCGGACAGCGCCGTCATCAATGCCTGGAACGGTGGGATTTCACCGTCGCTTTCCGAGCCGGAACGGCCTTTCCACATCAGCCTGAAACCCGCGCCCAGTTTGAGTACGGGCATCATTTTCAAGCCAAGGCTGAGGAAAAGCCCCACGCCGAGGATCATGACCAGCATGGGTGGGCCCCAGACCAGTCCGTTTACTGCACTTACAAAGTTTCCAATGGCTTCCATGGGGATCTCCCTGCGTTTTTGCCAAAGACAGTCGTTATGGTTTTTACCCTTGTAAGGGTTAACTGATTGAGTTTAGTCGGATATTTCTATCTGTAAACCGGCTGGTCAGGGAATTTGCCGGTTCATCGTGTGAACCTGTCAGCAAAGTGATTGGATTTGACCGCATTTGCGGTAGTGTTTAGGGAGTAACCCCAGTTTGTTCATGAGGAAAATTGATGTCCCAGACCGCCGTTGCGCAGGAGAAACCGGAAGCCGTGAACACCGCCCGGACGATCGATCATCGTTTTGTCGAGGCCAACGGGCTGTCTCTCTGTGTCGAGACCCGGGGCAACCCGGAGGGTGAACCGGTGTTGTTCATCATGGGTCTGGGCGCCCAGATGACGCTGTGGCCCGAGGCCCTGCTAGATCAGTATGCGGACGAGGGATACTACGTGATCCGCTTTGATAACCGTGACATCGGCCTGTCTTCGCACCTGAAGGATCGGCTGGAGGGGCATCCGGTGGCAATGATGGCCCGTTCCCGGGCAGGACTGCCGATCCCGGCGCCATATACCCTGCGGGACATGGCGGCTGATGCGATCGGGGTGCTGGACGCCCTGGGGTTGCAGAGTGCCCACCTGGTCGGGGTATCCATGGGCGGCATGATCAGCCAGTTGGTTTCGTCCTTGTGGCCGGAGCGGGTGCGCAGCGCCACCCTGATCATGACGTCCACCAACAGTCCGCGACTGCCGATGCCAAAAGCGAAACTGATCTGGCGGCTGGCCGGTGTTGGCGCCAGCGGGCACGACGAGGCCTCGGTAGTGGCGCGTTCGCTGGCTTTCTGGAAGCTGATCCAGAGCCCGGCGTTCCCTCCGGCGGAGGAAGAGGTGCGTGAGCGACTGATCCGGGATTACCGGCGCAGTTACCATCCTGCCGGTATCCTGCGGCAGACACGGGCCATCCTGGCCACCGGTAGCCTGTCCTCCCTGAGCCGCCGGATACGGGTGCCAACAGCCATCATTCATGGCAAGGCGGATCCGCTGGTACGCCCGGTGGCGGCGGAACAGCTGAAATACCTGATTCCCCATGCCCGTCTGGAACTCATTGACGGCATGGGACATGACCTGCCGGAGCCTCTGCTGGAGCGCTTTGTGGAAACAAGTCTGTCGGTGATGAGGGCGCAACGCTGACGTTGCAGTCGGAAGGGGCGGAACACGCTCAATATCCGCTGCTTTGTGTTTTCATTTTTGTCTCCATTGCCTATGGTTATAGGAGAACGTATCGGTTCTGCGACGTTACTGCGGAACGATAACTGGTGAGGGATGATCCATGCGCTCATTGAAAGCTTCCGATGTCATGTGGAACCACATTGAACCCATTCGATGTGGTGAGCCATTAACCCGGGTAGTGAAAACACTCCTTCGGAATCATGTTACCGGTTTGCCGGTAGTGGATGCGCACCGGAAGGTGATCGGGTTCATCTCGGAGCAGGACTGCATCCACGCATTGCTCGTCAGCAATTACCACTGCGAAGGCGATCCCATTGTTGATGATGTGATGTTCCGCGACCCGGTGACGATATCCCCGGAAATGGCGGTGGTGGATCTGGCCCAGAACCTGGGGGCCGGCAAGCCCAAGGTGTACCCGGTGGTGGATCATGGTCGTCTGGTTGGTATAGTGACCCGCACCGCGATACTGGCCGAACTGGCCAGGTCCGGTTGTGGCATCGAATTGCCAAAGTTCGCTGGAGCGGGAGACTGACCAGCGTTCACTCTCTGAACCGAGGACATCATGGAACTGTTATCTGCCAACGTCTGTTTTGATGGCGAACACCGTCGTTATCGCCACACCTCGGCAGCCCTGGGCTGTGACATGGAATTTGCTGTTTATCTGCCGCCCTCGGCTGTTGGCCATAACCCGCGTCCGGCACCGGTACTCTACTGGCTGTCCGGACTGACCTGTACCGATCAGAATTTCATGCAGAAGGCCGGGGCCCAGAAGCAGGCCGCCCGACTGGGGATCGCCATTGTGTGCCCGGATACCAGTCCACGGGGTCTGGGGTTACCGGGAGAAGACGACAGCTACGATTTCGGCACCGGTGCAGGCTTCTACATTAACGCAATCGAACAGCCGTGGGCGCCTCACTACCGCATGTACGATTACGTGGTGAAGGAGTTGCCGCAGTTGGTGGAAAGCGAGTTGCCGGTGACCGATCAGCGCGCCATCAGCGGCCATTCCATGGGTGGCCACGGCGCTCTGATCTGCGCCCTGAAAAATCCGGGGCGTTATGCGTCGGTCTCAGCGTTCGCACCGATAGCCAACCCCACGGAATGTCCCTGGGGACAAAAGGCGTTTACCGGTTATCTGGGCAATGACCAAAGCCGCTGGGAGGAATGGGATGCCACCCTGCTGATTCCCGCCGCCAGGGAGCGACTGCCTCTGCTGGTGGATCAGGGTACGGCCGATGAGTTCCTGGAAAGCCAGCTGAATCCGGAGGTACTGGTCGATGCCTGCGAGAAAGTGCATCACCATATCAACCTGCGGATGCATCGGGGCTACGACCACGGTTACTTCTTCATTGCCTCGTTTATTGATGATCACCTCAATCACCATGCCGGGGCACTGGGACTGAAGTAGCGGCTGCGGGCCCTAGCGGAACCCCCAGAGCAGGCTGAAATCCATGGATGGCATGACTTCAGGCTGCTCGACCGCGCGAATATTGAACTCCAGCAGGCTGCAATCCCGCTCAAACGTACCGCTGTATCGGTTGCCGCGTGGACCGAGGATCGCTTTCACAAACGGGCCAAGGTGACGGACCGGGCGTTGGGTGACCACCCCGACTTCATTGTTGGCCAGCCGCACCAGGGTGCCGGGGGGGTACTCCGTCAGAACAGCGAGCAATGCCTTGGGAATGGCTGGTCGGAACTGGCCGTCGGTCAGGCTGGCCACCAGTTTGCGTGCGTCAGTGATGTTCATCCGCTCCCGGTAGGCCCGTTTGGTGATCATTGCCACATAACGTTCCACCAGCGCCAGAATTTCCGCCTCTGGCCGTATTTCGGTGCCGCTGAGCCCTTTCGGGTATCCGGAACCATCCGCTTGTTCATGGTGTTGCGCGATCACGTCAAACAGCGCCTGGTTGTGGATGCCAGCGGCGCGCAGGGCGCTGATGCTCCGCTGCGGGTGTTTGCGGATGACCGCCCGCTGGTCATCAGTGAGGATCTTGCGGGAAGCATTCAACTGATCTGCTACCGGGACCAGCGCCAGGTTGGCCACCAGGGCTGCACTGGTGAGCAGGCTGGTTCGATTGCGGTCCAGTCCGAACGTTTGCGCGGTAAAGTGGCTGAGGATTCCGTAGAACAGGATCTGTTCGTGGATGGTGGGCTCGATGGAATACAGGTGCACCAGGGCCAGGCTGGCATCCGGCGCTTCGTCACAGATACGTTCAATCAGGCGGGTGAGGCCCATCAGTCGTTTCAGGGCGCTTTCTTCGCCTGAGGTGATCGCGTTCAGAGTTGTTTCCAGGGTTTGCAACAGCACCGGATAATCCGCGAATGGATTCCGCTGGCGGTTGTCCTCAAGGATCTCTTCCTGCCCGCGTTCAATCTTGCGTGGATGAAACAGGCCCCGGTCGAACAGCTGTTCCAGCTGCATGTCGTTCTGGATCACATAGCCCTGGCGCAACAGGACGTTACCCTCAACGTCGTAGACCGTCCATGGCAGGGGTTTGCCTACCACCAACGCGCCGGGTGCGATACGGACAAGATTCGACACGGATTGATTTCCTGAACTTTGTTGTTCTTGCATTTGGCTTAACTCTAACCCTGAAACCGGGATCACTCCAGATGCAGAGAGGGTCAACGATGCAATTCATACGGATTTTGCATTGTTTGACTCCGGCTCCGCCTGAAAGTCTGTGATCATGGATCACACAATATATTCTTGCTGTTGTCTCGTAACTTTTCGTAGCGTCTGACGCTCCTTCCTGATACATGCGCTATCCTAGGGAGCAGAAGCAAGTCCGGAAGGGCAGTCGCCACCGCCGTATCCAGCGACAATATTCACAGCTTTGGAAGAGCCATGCTCTATCGCCTGAAAACCGATTTCCGGTTATCGATCATTACCCTGCTTGGCGCCAGCGCGGTGTTGGGCATCACGCCGTTTGCGGTGATGCGGTTCATGCAGGGGAATGTTCTGGCGGGCATTGTTGATACCACCATATTGCTTGGTATTACCAGCGGCGTGGCCTACGCCTGGATCACCGGGGATACTCGTCGCAGCGGTCTGATACTGGCCATTATTGCCTGTGGCGGGGCTGTTATGGTGGGTGCCGTGGTGGGAGAACCCGGCCTGTTCTGGTTATACCCTTGTCTGGTAACCAGCTTTTTCCTGACCAGCCCGCGTATTGCCATTGTCCTGAATATTGCATCGGTGGTGGCGTTGATCATTCACGGTGGAGCGTTCAGCTCCGAACTGCAGATGTGGTCGTTCGCATCGACAGCCCTGGTGGTGAGCGCCTGCGCCTATGTGTTTGCCTATCGTAATGACGATCAACGGCGGCGGTTGGAGCACCTGGCCACGATTGACCCCCTGACCGGTATAAAGAACCGTCGTTCCATGGATCAGGCCCTGTTGTATGCCGCAAGTAGTGCGGAGCGCACCAGCACTCCCTGTGCGTTGGCCCTTCTGGATATCGATCACTTCAAGAGCATCAATGACCAGTACGGCCATGGTGTCGGTGATACGGTACTGTCCGAACTGGTCGCGATGATCGAGCAGAATACCCGGAAAACCGATCAGCTGTTCCGCTACGGCGGAGAAGAGTTTGTGTTGCTGCTGCCCGGTGTTGATGAAACCGACCTGCGTGCGGTGGTCAACAACCTGCAGCAGGTCCTGCGCAAGTATATGAAGAGTCCCGGCGGACCTGTGACGGTGTCTTTTGGCGTGGCGTCGTTCAAAGCCGGGGAGAGCGTTGACAGTTGGCTGGCGCGAGCCGACTCAGCCCTTTATCGGGCTAAGGATAGCGGGCGCGACAAGGTCGTGTTTTCGGACATTCAGGCTCTTGGCGCATAGAGAAACAACCGTAATCCCAGCAGGATGCTGGCGGATGTCAGCCCGCCTGTTAACCCCACCCAGAAGCCAGCCGCACCCATGGCTGGTGCCAGCCAGTCGGTAAAGGTCAGCACGTAACCCAGTGGCAGTCCCACCAGCCAGAACGAGAACAGCATGATAAACATGGGAATGGCGGTGTCCTTGTAGCCCCGCAGGGCGCTGATGCAGGTAACCTGAATGACATCGGCAATCTGGAACAGTGCCGCGAACATCAGCAGGCTGACTGTCACCTCCCTGACCGCAGCGTCGCTGGTGTACAGCGCGGCAATCTGCTCTGAAAATGTGAACAGCAGGGTGGCAAACACCAGCGCAACAGCCGCGGCCAGGATCAGCGAACTGCGGGAAATCAGTCGTGCGGTGTCCGGCGCCCGGGCACCAATAAGGAAACTGACCCTGAGAGTCAGGGCCATACCGATACTCAGCGGCAGCATGAACACCAGGGAGACCACATTAAGCGCGATCTGGTGGCCGGCCACCACCACTGGCCCCAGCGGTGCGAGGAACAGGGCGATGACAGAGAACAGGCTGGCTTCCACGAAAATCGTGAAACCGATGGGTACCCCGATTTTCAGGATGTAGCGAATGCCGTCAGGGTCTGGCTTTACCCAGTCGGCCAGCAGGTGAAACCGACGGTAAACCTCGCTGCGATTCAGGTACACCAGCAGGGCAATAGCGGCAATACCGTTGGACAGCGACGTGGCCCAGCCACATCCCACGCCCCCCATGGCGGGCAGCCCCAGTTTTCCGTAGATGAAGATGTAATTCAGCGGCAGGTTGAACAGGGTGCTTAACAAGGCGAAGGCCATAATCACACGGGTATGCCCCAGGCCATCGGTCAGACCCCGCAGCGCGGTCATCAGTAACAGGGCCGGTACTCCCCAGGCAAAGGCGTCGAGGTAACCCTGGGTGATGCCGGCGGTATGGGGTTCGAGGTTGAGCTGGTCCAGAACCGGATGCACGTGGGTCAGTAGCAGGATCATCACCACCGATCCGGCGGCGGCAATGTAGAGCCCCTGCCAGGTGGCCGGCATGATCCTGTCGGTGGTACGGGCGCCGTTGTAGCCGGAAATGATGGGCTGTAGTGCGCCCAGCAACCCCATGAAAAACAGGAAAAGCGGCATCCACAGGCTGCTGCCGATACCCACCGCCGCCAGGTCTTCGGCACTGGCGTGGCCCGCCATGACGGTATCGATCACCCCGTTAGCCATCTGCGCCAGCTGGGCGATCAGGATTGGCCCACCCAGTATCGCCAGGGTGCGCCATTCGGTGAGCGTCCGCCGGATCAGCGGTTGTCGACTGGCGGGCAGGGGCTGATGGGTCTCGTCCATGGGGTGTGATGCTGCCTTGGCGGTTTGGGAGATGAACAGGTGGTGTGCCAGCGGGCATGGTAACCGAACAGAGTCGTTACCGGCATACTGTTTTTCCGGTATAGGCGAATGGTCTTGCATGGCTGTACAGCGTTGGGAGCGAAGCGGTAAAGTGCCGCTTTTCTGAACAATTGGCGTCGGTATTATGGGTCTTCTGGTCTTTGTAACGGTTCTATGGGCATTCTCCTTCAGCCTGATCGGTGAGTTTCTCGCCGGTCAGGTGGACAGTGACTTCGCAGTATTGACACGGGTCCTGCTGGCGGCGCTGGTGTTCCTGCCGTTTACCCGTTGGCGCGGGGTCGCCTCAGGACAGAAACTGGGGATCCTGGTCACCGGCATGCTGCAGTTTGGTATCACCTACCTGTGCCTCTATCGGTCCTTCAGTTACCTCACCGTACCGGAGGTGCTGCTGTTCACTATCTTCACGCCGCTGTACGTCACCCTGATCGACGATGCGATGTATCGCCGCTTTTCGCCAGTGGCGCTGCTGGCAGCCGCCGTTGCCACCCTGGGCGCCGGCATCATCCGCTACGATGGGTTGAGCCAGGATTTCATAACCGGCTTCCTGTTGTTGCAGGTGGCCAACTTTACCTTTGCCGCCGGGCAGGTGGGCTACAAGCACGTGATGCGTCATTACCCGTCCGATATTCCCGCCTTCCGTACGTTCGGGTATTTCTTCTTTGGGGCGCTGATCATCGCGCTGCCCTCATTTCTGATTTTTGGTGACAGCAGCCGGCTACCGGAAACCGGCCTGCAATGGGGCGTCCTGGCCTGGTTGGGGTTGGCAGCCTCCGGTGTCGGGTTATTCCTGTGGAACCGCGGCGGCTGTCATGTGGATGCGGGAACACTGGCGATCATGAACAACGCGTTGGTGCCCGCGGGGCTGCTGGTTAACCTGTTGATCTGGAACCGGGATGCTGACCTGCTGCGACTGGCCCTCGGGGGGGCGGTGATCGCTGCGTCACTTTGGCTGAACGCCCGCTTTCACCCCCGGGCCCGCCTCGCTATTACGTGAACTTGGGTACTCATAATTTCCCGTTACTGGCCGATAACTTTGGTAACCATACAAAGATAGTGGTTTTTGGTAGAAGCGTGATATTAGTCTACCTTGCCACTAGCTGAGGAAAATGGCGCCAAAGCGCCCATTAGACGAGACGGATGCCGTTATGAGGAAGAACCTGCCGGTTACCCAGAGGGAAGTGAAAATGCGTGAGGGTGGTCGTCTGATCACCACCACCGACCTGAAAGGGGTTATCACCTACTGTAACGACGAGTTTGCCGAGATCAGCGGGTTCTCCCGCGAGCAACTGGTTGGCCAGGCGCACAATGTTATCCGTCACCCGGATATGCCACAGGCCGTGTTCAAGGGCATGTGGGACTACCTGAAAGCCGGTAAGGCCTGGATGGGGGTGGTGAAAAACCGCGCCCAGTCCGGTGATCATTACTGGGTCAGTGCCTATGTCACGCCGATTCGGGAGAATGGCCAGGTTGTTGGCTATGAATCGGTTCGCGTCCCCCCGACACGGGAACAGGTTGGACGCGCCGAAAACCTGTATAAGCGGATCAACGCGGGGAGTTCCATCGTCGGTCTCCAGAGCCGTGTGACCTCCGTGTTCAAATCCGGCTGGCCATTTTTATTGTCCCTGGTTTTGAGTCTGGGTGCGCTCGGCATGGGCGAGCAGACGCTGGCCATTGCCATGATTGTGGTTGGTCATGTTTTGGGTGCGGCTTTTGTTCTGAAATCGGTCACCGGCCGCTTGAACCGGATCCTGTCGTTGCGTCCGGATGCATTCCGCGACCCGGTTGTGGCCCGGACATACAGTGACGAGAGTGGTCTGTTCTCGCAGCTTGCGATGGTACTGGTCAGCGAAGACGCTCGAATTCGTACGGCACTGGCCAGGATAGAGGATCAGGCGGAGCTGTTGTTCGAGCAGGCACAAGCGTCCCACGGTTACATCAGCGAGGGTGCCAAAGCCATAGCGCGGCAGCGCGCGGAAACCGATCAGACCGCGTCTGCGATCAATGAGATGACGGCCTCCATTCAGGAAGTGGCGGAATCCGTAAACGCCAACGCCCGCGATGCTGAAGAAGCCAACAGTTTCGCAGCCACAGGCAGCAAGCGCAGTGCGGAGGCGCTGGACGCCATCGAGCAGTTGGTGACGCGCGTCAACGGCATTGGTAAGGTGATCGGTAGACTGGGCGAATCCACCAACAGCATCGGTGAAGCCGCCAAGTTGATCTCTGACATTGCGGATCAGACCAATCTGCTGGCTCTCAATGCGGCGATTGAGGCGGCCCGTGCCGGAGAGCAGGGACGGGGCTTTGCGGTGGTGGCGGATGAAGTCCGGACCCTGGCCAGCCGAACCCGTGAGTCGACCGTGAAAATCCAGGAAGTGATTGACGACTTCCGCCAACAGGTTGAACAGGCGGTATCGGCGACCCGTGACGGCGAGGAAGTGGCTGGCCAGGGGCTGGCGAAAGTCCGCGAGGCAGAAACCTCGTTGCGGGACATTGTGTCGGCTATCCAGAGCATTTCAGACAGCTTTATCAATATGTCCGCGGCCTTTGAGGAGCAAAGTCACGTATCTGATGAGATTAACCGGCAGATTGTGAGCATTGCCGAACTGGCGGATAATAGTACCGAGCAGGCTAACTCCGCCCAGAACAGCAGTACCAGTCTGAGTGATATGTCACACGGATTGAAAGATCTGGTTACACGCTTTGTCAGTAGAAACGGCTAGTTAGCAAGCCGGGCGCGGCAGACAGTCATGTGCCGCGCCCAGTTAACTGGCATCGATGTGCGACTACTGGCAAAATCCCGCTCCAATTGCCGGAGGCCATCTCCGGCAAATCCAATATAAAGCGATTCATCAGCCAAAAGCACAGGATGAAAACATGACTGACAACAATACGGCCACAGCTCCACGCGGCATGTGGTCTTCACGGCTGGCCTTTATTCTGGCGGCGACCGGTTCCGCTGTTGGCCTTGGCAATATCTGGAAGTTTCCCTATGTGACCGGTGAGAATGGCGGCGGTGCCTTTGTCCTGGTTTACCTGCTGTGTATCGCCATTATCGGTATCCCCATCATGATGGCGGAAGTGTTTATTGGCCGTAATGGCCGTAATAACCCGGTAACCAGCATGCAGCTGGTCGCAGAACGCAATCTGAGCTCACCGGCCTGGCGCATCTCGGCCATTATCGGCGTGCTGGCGGCTTTTATTATCCTGTCGTTCTATTCCGTGATTGGCGGCTGGGCGGCATCCTATATTGGCCACGCGGCCAGCGGTGACTTTACCGGCCAGAGCGCGGACGCCATCGGCGCTATCTTCGGTGACCTGCTCGCCAGCCCCGGTGTGTTGCTGGCGTGGCATACCCTGTTTATGGCATTGATCATTTTCGTGGTAGCTCGCGGCCTCAAATCCGGTCTTGAGCGGGCGGTCACCATCCTGATGCCGGCCCTGTTTGTGCTGTTGCTGCTTGTCGTTGGCTATGCCGCGACAACCAATGGCTTTGGCCGGGCGGTGAGTTTCCTGTTCACCCCGGATTTCAGCGCCCTGACGGTTAACGGCGTGTTGATTGCGCTGGGCCATGCTTTCTTCACCCTGAGTCTGGGTATGGCGATCATGATGGCTTACGGTTCCTATCTCAGCCCGGATGTTTCCATTGGCCGCACAGCGGTCATGGTCTCGGTTATGGACACTGTGGTGGCGTTGCTGGCGGGGCTGGCGATTTTCCCGTTGGTGTTTGCCAATGGACTGGAAGCCGGTGCCGGCCCCGGCCTGATCTTCCAGACCCTACCTCTGGCCTTTGGCCAGATGCCCATGGGCAGCCTGTTCGGCACGCTGTTCTTCGTGCTGTTGCTGTTTGCCGCCTGGACCTCCGGTATTTCGCTGCTGGAACCGGTGGTTGAGTGGGTTGAAGAGAAGTTCTCCATGGCGCGTGTTGGTAGCGCGATCCTGGTGGGCGCTGCCTGTTGGTTGCTGGGTGTTGCGTCTATCCTGTCCCTGAACGAGTGGGCCGGTTTTGCGCCGCTGGGCATGTTCGAGCGCTTTGAAGGCAATACCATCTTCGACTTGCTTGATTTCTTCACCGCCAACGTGATGTTGCCATTGTCAGGACTTCTGACCGCAGTATTTGTCGGCTGGTTTGTGGCGAAAGAGTCCCTGAAGGCGGATCTGGCGATGGAGAGTGGCAGCTTTACCCTCTGGTATAACCTGATTCGTTTCGTGACACCGGTCGCGGTGGCCATCGTGTTTATATACAACCTGATAGCGTAACCCTGATCAGGGCAGAACCGCGTTGGTTCTGCCCTTTTTAGCCAGCCGTTTACCGAGCTCTGTCTTGCGGGGTTCGTCAGTAGTCCTCACCTGAGCCAGTCGCTGATCGCAGCGCCTCCATGTGTGGCCTGACTGCCTGTTTGTCTGCCTCCGGGGCCTCGCTCGCATTCTCCAGGGCGGCCGTCGCATTCCCCATCATGGCCCGCATCTGCTCCTTCTGAGCCTCGGTAAGATGAGGGTTGTTGTTGATTTCATCCATCGCGCCGGCCATCTCCCGCACCATTTCAGGGTGTTGGTTTTCCATTTCAATGGCCATCCAGGCCTGGAATACCCGATCCCCCGTGGCGCCCCAGTCTTCCATGGAGTCAAAACCGTTGTCTTCAACGATGTCTTCCATGCGGTCGTAGGCTTCGTGACCCCGCATTTTGTTTACCGAGTCGGAAAAGATGGATGAGAAATCGGGCATTTCCGACGGATTTCCGGAGCCCGGCAGTTCCTCGTTCAGCTGGTCAAAGTCGCCTTCGAGGGTTTCGGCTTCTTGCAGGGTGTTGATGAAGGCCCGGACTTTCCCGTCAGTGAGGCTGTCGGCAGCCACCGGGCTGGCCGAAAAGAGCAGGGTGAGAGCCAGGGCAAGGCAGAGCGAAAGTGCGCGTTTCATGAGTTCCCTCCGTGAACAGTGTGCCCCCGAATCCTTGAGTCGGGGGATTGTCTATAAAATAGACGCTACACCTCGAAGCGCGCAACCTGCTGAATCTGATCAAGAGCCGGATCAGCTCAGAAGAACAGATCCGGCAGGTAGGTGGCGATTTCCGGGAAGATCATGATCAGAGCGAGACCGACAATCTCGACAATGACGAAGGGGATGATCGAGGAATAGATATCCTTCATGGTGATGCAGGGTGGCACCACGCCCTTCAGGTAGAACAGGTTGAAGCCGAAGGGCGGCGTCATGTAGCCGATTTCCATGTTGATCACGAACAGGATGCCGAACCAGATCGGATCGAACCCCAGGGATTCCACAATCGGCATGAACACCGGCAGGGTAATCAGCATGATGCCGACCGGGTCCAGTACCATGGCCAGCAGGAACACAATCACCATCATGGCAATGATGATGCCCCAGGGCCCGCCGGGAATCATGTTCATCAGGCTCTCGATCAGGTCCTGGGCGCCCATGCTCTGATAGGCGGCACTGAAGGCGTGGGCCGCGAACAGGATCCACATGATCATGCCAGTGAGCTTGAAGGTCCGGATCGCCGCTTCCTGCATGATGCTCCACTTGAACTGCTTGTAGACAGCAGCGGAGATCAGTGCGCCGAGGACACCCATCGCGGCGGCTTCGGTTGGCGTGGTGATGCCGCCAATGATCGAACCCAGCACCATGAACACTACGCCGATGGGCAACAGCACCGCCCGCAGGGCACGAAGCTTCTCCGGCCAGGTACCACGCTCTTCCTTCGGCAGAGCAGGGGCCAGTTCGGGCTGCAGGTGGCTGCGCACCAGGATATAGATGGCGGTCAGTACCATCAGCAGAATGCCCGGCATGATGCCGGCGGCAAACATCTTGCCCACGGACACGCCGGTGATGAGGGCATAGAGAATCATCAGGATGCTGGGGGGAATAAGAATGCCCCAGCCACCGCCGGTGTTGATCACACCCAGGGCCATTTTCTTGTCATAGCCCCGTTCCAGCATGGACGGCAGGGCGATGGTGCCCATGGCGACAACCGCCGCGCCGCTGATACCGACCATGGCCGCGAATACGGCACAGATAACGAGGGTGCCGATGGCCAGGCCACCCCGCAGGCCTCCGCACCAGAGGTGCATCATGCGGTAGAGGTCCTTGGCCACCCCGGTTCGCTCCAGGATCATCGCCATGAACACGAACAGGGGGATCGCAACCAGGGTGAAGCTTTCCATCGTGCCCCAGATCTGCGAGGACACCATGTAGAAGGAATCGAATCCCCAGGTGAAATACAGGAAGACAACGGACACGCCACCCAGCACAAAGGCCAGTGGCAGGCCGAGCAGCAGGAAGAACAGCAGGGAGCCGAAGAACAGCAGGGTAAGGACTTCAATACTCACAATGCCTCTCCTTTAGTTTCTTCCTGTGGCTCCGGGGTGTAGTAACTGAGGTTGAATGCCACTGCAATGTCTTCCAGTAACTTGACGATGCCTTGCAGAACCAGCAAACCGGTGCCCAATGGAATGGCAGCCTTCACGGGCCAGATCGGCGGGTTCCAGGCGGAATAGGAGGTTTCCCAGCTGGCAATGGACTCGCTCGCCATGTCGTAGCCGAAGTACAACAGTGCCAGGGTAAAGATGAAGAACACCACCGAGGTCAGAATGTCGAGGATGGCCCGGCCGCGAGGCGGCAGATGCGAGTGCAACAGATCGACATTGACGTGGCCCCGGTGCGCCATGATGTAACCACCGGACATGACCGCGTAGATGCCAAACAGCATCTGGGTCAGTTCGTTGGTCCACACGGTGGGTGAGTTGAACAGGTAGCGGAAGGCCACTTCCATGATCAGGAATACGAACATGGCAAAAACGATCAGCGCTATCCCGCGCCCGATAACATCATTGAGGCGGGTAACGCCTCTCATGAATGCAGTCAGCACACCCATTGGTATTCTCCGGGAAACGGTGGGTTCATAAGCAAAGCCGGGCCAGAAATACTGGCCCGGCCGGTTTCTGGTGTCAGGCGCTTACAGGTAGCCGAGCTCCGACAGGTAGTCTTTCAGCATGTCCAGCGCCTTCTCGGCGTTGTCGCTGCGCTTGCCTTCCTCATCCCACAGTTTCTGGGCGGTCTGGGTCAGACGATCCTGTACATCATCCGGCAGGGTGTTGACCTGAACATCGTGTTCGCTGATGGCCTTGGCCAGAGTGATGCGTTCCTTGTACAGGTACTCGTTGGTACGGAACCAGAACTGCTCATCCAGCGCCTGCTTGACGATTTTCTGCATGTCTTCCGGCAGCTTGTCCAGGGCCTTCTGGCTGACAATGATGACGTCGGTGCCGGCGATGTTCAGTGCCGGCTGCACGTGGTACTTGGCCACTTCATACAGGCCCATGGAGAAGGCACCCTGGGAAGCGCCCCAGTGGGCACCGTCGACAATGCCGGAGTCCAGGGCGGTGTAGAGTTCACCACCCGGGATGTAGGACGCGGCGGCACCGGCTTCGGTCAGGAATGTCTGCAATGCCCCGGAAGAGCGGATTTTCAGCTTGGTGAAGTCGTCCCAGCTGTTGATCGGCTGCTTGACCACCATCTCGGTGGGGTAGACCTTGTCGGTTGCCCAGTAAACGTTATGCTCGGCGGCTTCATCACGAAGCATTTGTTCAAAGCCCAGGCCCTGGTGGAAATAGGCGGCTTCCCAGACATTACGGAAGGCAAAGGGCAGGCCGGAGGCAATGCCGGCGAGGGTAATCTTGTCCTGAGCATAGGACGGGGAAATGGTGCCCATTTCCAGAATGCCCCGGCTGACAGCGTTGAAGATTTCCTTGGCCTTGAACAGTGAGCCGGCTTCGTACAGCTCCAGTTCCAGGCGTCCGTCGGTGCGTTCTTCAATAATATTCTTGAGGCGAACCAGGCTGTCTTCATAGGAACTGCTGGAGCCCGGCCAGTGGGACTGGACCTTCCAGGTGTAGGTTTCCTCGGCAGCGACCGGGGCGCTGGCCAGGGCGGCGGCCAGGCCCAGGGTCAGGGCGGAGCCGTAAACAGTAAGGGTTTTTCTGGCGGTGGTTAGCATCTTCATTGCTGGACCTCGATCGTTATTGTGTTAGTCGTCCTGTTGCCTATTTCGCTCTGCAAAACTAACGGTTGCAGAACGAATCCTTGTATCTGAATCTATCACACACTTTGCTTTTTGCAATAGGATAGTCGTTGATATCCATTACCAAAGTTTAGTCCATAGAGGAGTTCATAGTGATTACCACGCAAAATCAGCCGGGTGTGACCCATCTGGTGATCAACAGGCCGAACAAGAAAAATGCATTGACCCGTGACATGTACCAGGCGCTGGCCGACGGCGTGGGCGCAGCGGCGGCAGACACCGGTGTGCATGCCATTGTGCTCAGTGGCGAAGGCGGTGTGTTTACCGCCGGCAACGATCTTGATGATTTCCGCGCCCGCGCTACGGATGCCAACCCGAAACCCTCTGCCGCCCTGGACTTCATCGAGGTTCTTATGGCTTGTGATACACCGGTCATCGCAGCGGTGGAAGGACTGGCCATCGGGATCGGCACCACCCTGCTATTGCATTGTGATTCGGTCATCGCCGGCCGCTCCTCACGCTTCAAGACGGCGTTTGTGGATCTGGGGCTGGTGCCGGAGGCCGCCTCTACCGTGACCATGCCTTTGCACCTGGGGTCCCGACGTGCTGCGGATTTGTTGCTGATGGGTGAAACCCTGAACGGAGAGGAGGCCCGGGAATGCGGGCTGGTCAGCCGTGCCGTCGATGACGGGCAGGCGGTGGAAGAGGCGCTGGCACAGGCCAGCAGGCTCGCGGGCAAACCCCGGGAAGCCCTGAGAGCCAGCAAGCGGCTGATCAAGGCCCCCTGGCGGGAAGCGGTACGCGAGGCCCTCGAGCGGGAGCGCACGGTGTTTGCCGAGCGGCTTCGGTCGGAGGATTGCCGGGCCGCTCTGACGCGGATGGAGACGCGCTAGGTCAGACCCAGTAAGGCGCCCGCAGCTCCCGCTTCAACACCTTGCCAATGGTGGAGCGGGGCAGCTCCGGGCGGAACTCAATCGCCGCGAGGCGTTGGGTCTTGCCCAGTTGTCCATTGGCCCAGTCCAGGATGTCCGCTTCATCCTGCGTGCAGCCGGGCTTGCGCACCACCAGTCCCAGCGGTGTTTCACCCCATTGCTCGCTGGGAATGCCAATCACCGCAACATCGGCGACGGCGGGGTGGGCCTGCAGCACCTTTTCCAGATCCACGGCATAGATGTTGAACCCGCCGGAGATGATCATGTCCTTGCGGCGGTCCAGAATATAGACAAAGCCCTCGTCGTCGATTCGACCCATATCACCGCTGCGATAGAACACCAGGCCCTCCGGGCTGGTCCAGAGCATGTCCCGTGTCTGTTCCTCGCGGTTGATGTAACCCCGCATCATGGAGATGGCACGACCCACGATCTCCCCGGTTTCACCCTGGGGCAGTTCGTTGCCTTCCTCGTCAATCACCCGGACTTCCGCACCTTCGGTTGGTATTCCTACCGAGTCCCACTTATCCGGATGGGCAGCGCAGTCCAGACTGGTGGAAATACCGCCTTCCGTCAGTCCATACACCTCGCGGATGTTGCCGGGCCAGCGCTCCATGGCTTCCTTGATGACCTTCGCTCCCAGGGGGGCGCTGGTGCAGAGTTTGAGCTGGAAGGCGGACAGATCGAAGCGATCGAATTCCGGATCGGCAAGGATGCGCTGATACTGGACCGGAACCAGCATGGCGTGGGTCACGCGGTAGCGTTCGGCCAGTTCCAGGAAGCGCCGGGCATCAAACTTCGCCATGAGTACCAGGGTGCCGCCGTAGAACAGGGTGGGCAACACGGACACCAGGGTGGTGTTGGAATACATCGGCGTGGAGACCAGGTTAATGGCATCGCCGTCCAGCCCGAAGCGGCTCATCCGGACCATCTGACGCTGGCGGAAACGATAGTCGTGAAGAATGCCCTTGGGGGTGCCGGTGGTGCCGGAGCTGTAAATAATGTTGAACGGATCATCCAGGGTAACCGGCGCCGGGTTGGCACCGGCGTCGATGTCTCCCAGCCAGGACTCAAGATCCTGGCTTATCCCCGGGCCGTGACCATCCAGTCCAATACACTGATCGGGTCCGAGAGCGTCGGGCTTGTTGGTCATGCCTTCAAACAGATCAAAATTCTTTCGGGACACAAACAGGAAACGGGCGCCGCAATCTTTCAGCATCAGTGCCAGGCTGTCGTCGCTGGCCATGCCTGAGAGCGGCACCATGCAGCCACCGGCGACCAATGTGCCGAGGTACAGCGCGACGTAGTTGATGCTGTTTTCCGCTAGCCCCGCCACGGCATCGCCCTGTTTCAGGCCGGCGGACCTTAGCCGATTGGCAATGCGATTGGCGCGCCTGACCAGTTCCCGCCAGCTGACTTGCGTCTCTCCATCAATGAGTGCGACATGGTCAGGGCGTTCCATCGCCAGTTGCTGGATACGTTGACCGAGGGCTTCCATGGCCTCTTCCGGGTCAATGGGAGCATAGACAGGCATGTGCTGCGTGTTTTTCATTTTTCCGCCTCTCGGTGTTGTTGTGTTTTATCTAGTGAAATTAACTTCCGAATATATTGACTCAAAACCCGGTGGCGTGACAAATTACAGTCAAGTTGAAATTTATGACGGCGCAACAAAACACAAAAAGGAGCATCGGCATGGGGCGTTTCGATAATCGGGTAGCCATCGTTACCGGGGCAGGTAGCGGCATCGGCAGGGCTACCGCAGTCAGGCTGGCCCGCGAAGGGGCGCGGGTGATGATGGTGGATCGCTCCGAAGCTGGCCTGCTGGATACCGAGGGCCTGATGCCGGAAGGCGCTGAGACCCTGCGCCGTATTGGTGATGTGGCGGACGAAGACCAGGTCAGATCGTTGGTTGAGGAAACGGTGTCCACCTTCGGCCGGATTGACGTGCTGTGCAATGTCGCCGGTATTGCCAGTACTGGCGGGGGCCATCCCGACGTCACCGGGAATGATCGGGAAGAATGGGAGAAAGTCCTGTCGGTGAACCTGATCGGCACTATGCTGTTTATCAAGCATGTGGCGCCACACATGCAGGCCCGAAAGCTGGGCTCGATCGTGAATACCGCCTCCGTGGCGGGTATCCGCTCCGGTGCCGGTGGAAATGCCTACAGCGCGTCCAAGGCTGGGGTAATAAACCTCACCATGACGGCCGCCTGTGACCTGGGCACGGACAATGTTCGAGTGAATGCAGTATGCCCGGGGCTGGTGGAGACCGGCATGACCCAGGCAGTCTTCGACTACGCTCGCGCCAACGAGAAGGCCCACAAGCTGGGGGCCCGTTGCGAGTTGCGTCGCTATGGCGCGCCGGAAGAGATCGCCGCGGCGATCCTGTTCCTGGCCAGCGACGACGCCAGCTATATCACCGGTCAGTCCCTGCCCGTGGATGGTGGCAACACCGCTTCTCTTAACCTTCCGGGGATGAAAGTCTGATGAGTGACCAGCAACACCACATTACCAGTGCCAAAGATCTGCCAGGCTTCCACAACCTGCTGGGATACCACCACGTGTCCTGGGTGGACGGTGAGACCGTCATCAAACTCGAGGTCCGGCCTGAGCACCTGAACCTGGCGGGAGTCATTCACGGCGGGGTGCTGAGCGCCCTGATGGATATCGTGATGGCCGATGCCGGCACCTATTGTCCCTATCCGGGACGGCGCCGCAAGGCGCTGACCCTGACCATGACCACCACCTTCACCGGGCAGTGTTCCGGTGGCGTCATCCGGGCGACCGGGCGCAAGCGCGCCGGTGGCTCCCGCATCTTCAACAGTAGCGGTGAGATCCATGACGACAAGGGCAACCTGCTGGCCATGGGGGAAGGCACCTTCCGTATCCGTTCCGGCAGCGAGGGCCCAGAAGGGGTGCCGATTTGAAACCCTGGGATCCGACAATAACAGCGACTGCCGGCAGCACACCGGTTTACCGAACCAACGACAATGAGAGGTAACGGACATGTTTGAACTGTCTGACAAGGCGAAGAAGCTGCAGGCGCAGCTGAACGAATTCATGGATGAGTACATCTATCCGAACGAGCACAAGCACCATGAGCAGGTCGAGCAGGCGGAAAACCGTTGGGCGCCAGTACCGATCATTGAGGAACTGAAGGTCAAGGCCAAGGCCGCCGGCCTGTGGAACCTGTTTCTGCCGGAAAGCGACTTCGGCGCCGGCCTGACCAACTACGAGTACGCGCACTTGTGCGAAGTCATGGGCCGTTCGGCCATGGCCCCGGAAGTGTTCAATTGTTCCGCTCCGGACACCGGCAACATGGAAACCATTGCCCGCTACGGTAATAAAGAGCAGCAGGACAAGTGGCTGAAGCCCCTGCTTAACGGCGAAATCCGTTCCTGTTTTTCTATGACTGAGCCGGACGTGGCTTCCTCCGATGCCACCAACATCGCCTGTGAAATCCGTCGTGAAGGCGACGAGTATGTAATCAATGGTCGCAAATGGTGGTCTTCCGGCGCCATGACAACCACGGCCAAGATTGCCATCGTCATGGGCAAGACCGATCCGGATGCCGAGAAGCATAAGCAGCAGTCCATGGTCCTGGTGCCCCTGGACACCCCGGGCGTGAAGATGATTCGCCCGTTGACGGTATTTGGTTATGACCACGCGCCTCACGGTCACGCCGAGATTCACTACGACAATGTGCGGGTGCCGGTGGAGAACATCCTGCTGGGTGAGGGCCGTGGTTTCGAAATCGCCCAGGGCCGCCTCGGGCCGGGCCGTATCCACCATTGCATGCGCACCATCGGTGTCGCCGAGCGCGCCCTGGAGCTGATGTGCCAGCGAGCCAATGCCCGTGAAGCTTTCGGCAAGCCGCTGTCCAGCTTCGATTCCATTCGCAAGGACATCGCCCGCAGCCGCATCGAGATTGAGCAGGCGCGCCTGTTGACCCTGAAAGCGGCCCATATGATGGACACCGTCGGCAACAAAGTGGCCCGTCAGGAGATCGCGATGATCAAGGTGATTGCCCCGAGTATGGCGTTGAAGATCATTGATCGTGCGATTCAGGTTCACGGTGGTGCCGGTGTGTCCCAGGACACTTTCCTGGCGAAGGCCTGGGCTCACGTCCGGACCCTGAGGCTGGCGGACGGGCCTGATGAGGTGCACCTGGATTCCGTGGCTAAGCTTGAACTGAAGCAATACCACTAAACCAATAACCGCTGAATCTGGGGGAAGAGCGGCCGGGGTGATGTCCTTCCGGGACACG
>NZ_JBJJLC010000021.1:0-23556 GCF_045449855.1 Marinobacter alkalisoli
CACCCCGGCCACTCCCATGCTTCAGCGTATGAGGATCGAACAATGACTAACCCGCTTTTTGATATGACCGGAAAAGTTGCCCTGATCACCGGATCCACCAAAGGCATCGGCCGCTCCATTGCCGAGGAAATGGCCCGCCTGGGCGCCAAGGTAGTGATCTCCAGCCGCAAGGCCGACGCCTGTGAACAGGTGGCCAACGAGCTGAAAGAGCAGGGCTACGAGGCCATCGCCATTCCCTGCCACGTGGGCAAGAAAGAAGACCTGCAGAACCTGGTGGACAAGACCAACGAAGCCTGGGGTTCCATCGACGTACTGGTGTGCAACGCCGCCACCAACCCGGTCTACGGCACCACCGCAGAAATGACCGACGACGCCTGGGACAAGATCATGGACACCAACGTCAAAGGTACCTTCTGGCTCACCAACATGGTGCTTCCGCAGATGGCGGAAAAAGGTGAAGGTGCGGTTGTTCTTCTATCCAGTATCGCGGGCATCCGTGGCAATACCACCATCGGTACCTACGGTGTCTCCAAGGCAGCAGAAGCCGCCCTGGCTCGTAACCTCGCCGTGGAATGGGGGCCGAAAGGCATCCGCGTGAACAGCATTGCCCCCGGCCTGATCAAGACCGATTTTGCCAAGGCCCTTTGGGAAGACCCTGTGCGCGTGAAGCGTGCGGAAGACAAAACCCCACTGCGCAGAATCGGTGACCCGGTAGACATCGCCGGCCTTGCGGTTTTCCTATCCACCAAGGCCAGTGCCTACGTCACCGGACAAGTCATTGTCGCCGACGGCGGCGAAACGATTTGTTAAGAAGGTATAACCGAAAGTATGCCGAGGTAGGTGGGTGGGGGTGTCTTTGTGCAGGGAACAAAGGTGTCTGAGCGAAGCGAGTTCTTTTTCCCGGAACAAAGACACCCCCTCCTGCCTGCCGCTGCCCCCATTACCGGGCCGATACGTTATAAATGAAGGCAACAGTGAAGATGAGCATGAACCCTGAACTGGTAGACGTCCTGCCAGCCCATAAGTTCGACGAATCCAAGCTTTTGGCTTGGCTTCAGGAAGCGCTGCCGAATTTCGGTGACCGTATGGGGGTCAAGCAATTCCAAGGGGGGCAGTCCAATCCAACCTTTTTGCTGGACACTGACAGCGGTCAATACGTGCTGCGCAAAAAGCCGCCCGGAAAAACGCTGCCATCCGCTCACATGGTAGAGCGGGAATACAAAGTCATGCGGGCCCTTTCCGAACACACCGACGTGCCGGTGCCTGCCACCAGAGCCCTGTGTGAAGATAGCGGCATCATCGGCACTCCATTTTACGTCATGGACTTCCTCGAAGGCCGGATTGTCAGTCATCCGGCGCTACGGGCGCTGGACCGTCAAGAGCGGATGCCGGCGCACCTCTCGGCCATTGATACCCTGGCGGCACTGCATTCGGTAGACGTAAATGCGGTGGGCCTGGGTGATTATGGTCGACCCGAAGGCTATGTCGCCCGGCAGGTGGCACGGTGGACGAAACAGTACCTGGCGTCCAAAACCGACGAGATGCCCGCCATGGACAAACTCATGGAGTGGCTGCCGAAGAATCTGCCCTCCACCGATGAGTGTGCCATCGCCCATGGCGATTATCGCTTCGGTAATCTGATGCTGGCCCCCGACAAACCCGAGGTTGTCGCTATCCTCGATTGGGAACTGTCCACGCTCGGCCACCCGCTGGCTGATCTGGCCTATTACTGTCTGCCCTACCACTTGCCATCGGACATGGAAGGTTCCCGCGGTTTGCTGGGTGAGGACTTGGAGGCATTGGGCATTCCCGATGAACAGGAAACCATTGCCCGTTACTGCAAGCAGACCGGCCGTGATGGCATCGCCGACTGGCATGTATTCCTGGCGTTTTCCCTGTTCCGTCTGGCGGCCATTCTTCAGGGCGTCTACGCCCGCGCGCTGCAGGGCAACGCCGCCAACGCCGATGCCCTGCAAGTGGGTAAGCGTGCGAGTCAGCTGGCGGATGTGGGTTGGAAGCTAGCCCGCGAAGGAGATCGTTCATGAGTGAGTCCATAGCCATGGGAGAGCCTATCGTCCGTCGCATTCTTATCACCAACGACGATGGTATCAACGCACCGGGCCTGGCGATTCTCGAGCGCATTGCCCGCAACCTGGCCGAGGAGGTCTGGGTGGTGGCGCCGGAGCATGATCGTAGTGGTGCCGGCCAGAGCATTTCCATTCATGACCCGTTGCGGGTGTATGAAAAGGGTGAGAATCGCTACGCCGTGTCCGGCACGCCTGCAGATTGTGTGCTGTATTCGCTGGCTCAGTGGTTTGGCGAAACCCCGCCGGACCTGGTGCTGTCCGGGGTGAACTGTGGCGCCAATATCAGTGACTCGGTGCAGTACTCCGGGACCGTGGGTGCGGTACTCAGCGCCGAACACATGGGCATCCCCGCCATTGCCCTGAGCCAGGCCTTCCTGAGCCGTGAAGGCGTTGACTGGTCACCGGTGTCGGCGTTCGGGGAGCAGGTCGTCCGCAAGCTCTGGCAACCCGGCGAGAGCCGCGCCTGGAATGTGAACTTTCCGGCTTGTGATGCCGGTGTGATCCGGCAGGCACAATGGTGCCGTCAGTCCACCGGTTCGATTCAGCGGCCCCGCCTGCTGGCGGGGCAGGATGCCCGCAGCCTGCCTTACTGGTGGCTGGGGTTCGATCGCAGCTCCCGGCACATCGAGGCGCCGGATGAAGATGTCACCGTACTGCGGGAAAAAGCCATCGCCATAACACCATTGCGCCATGAAGCGCCCCTGCCAGGACACACCGGGTCAGGGGACGCGGGGGTATTTGAGCTGGCCGCCGTCGCGGCTCACTGATTTGTACGAGGGGATTACAACAATGACATTTACACGCCACCACAACGTCTGGCCGAAAGAGTTACCGAAAACCATGACGCTGCCTGACACCAGCGTTTTCACCAACCTGGAAATTTCCGCCCTGCGGTATCCGGACCACACGGCCATCATCTTTTACGACGCGCCTTTGAGCTACAGCCAGTTGTTGGCTGAGGTGGAAGCGATGGCCGGCTATCTTCAGGCCCAGGGTGTCAAAAAGGGCGATCGTGTTCTGCTCTACATGCAGAATGCTCCCCAGTATGTGATTGCCTACTACGCCATCCTCCGTGCCGACGCGGTGGTGATTCCGGTGAACCCGATGAACCGGGCTGCCGAGCTGGAACACTACATTGCCGATACCGGCGCGAGCATGTGTCTGGCCGGGCAGGAACTGGCGGGGTTTATCGCGCCACTGCTGGAAAACACGGATCTGGACCAGGTCGTGGTGGCGTCCTACAACACCTACATCAACAAGGACACCGACCTGGATCTGCCGGCCGAAGTGGCCGCTCCGGCCTGGTCAAAAGAGATTCCGGGTATCGTGACCTGGGAGCAGGCGCTGGCTGCGGATCATAAGCCGACGGCGCACACCACCGGCCCGAACGACCTGGCGGTGATTCCCTACAGCTCCGGCACCACCGGCGCACCCAAGGGCTGCATGCACACTCATCGCAGTGTTATGGCCACGGCGGTGCATCGTGCGTTCTGGAACCTGAGCACGGCCAACACCCTCCAGCTGGCAACGCTACCGTTCTTCCACGTCACCGGCATGACCAGTTCCATGAACAGCCCCATCTACAGTGGCTCGACCACCGTCATTATGACCCGCTGGGACCGCACCACGGCGGCCAGACTGATTGAACGCTACCAGATCAGTGGCTGGACCAACATTGTGACCATGGCGGTGGATTTCCTGTCGAATCCGGACATTGCCAAGTACGACCTGAGCAGCCTGAACACCATCGGCGGCGGTGGTGCGGCGATGCCGGAAGCGGTGGCGGCCAAGCTCAAGACCATGACTGGACTGGACTACATCGAAGGCTACGGGTTGTCGGAAACCATGGCCGCCACCCACATCAATCCGCCGGATCATCCCAAGCCTCAGTGCCTGGGTATCCCGGTATTCGATGTCGACAGCCGCATTATTGACGTAGAAACCCTGGAAGAGAAAGGCCCGGGAGAGGTCGGGGAAATTGTCTCCAACGGCCCTCAGGTGACCCAGGGATACTGGAATCGCCCGGCTGAAACCGAGGCTGCGTTTGTAGAAATCGACGGCAAGCGCTTCTTCCGTACCGGCGACCTCGCCTATTACGACGAAGAGGGGTACTTCTTCATGGTGGACCGGGTTAAACGGATGATTAACGCCTCCGGTTTCAAGGTCTGGCCCTCCGAGGTGGAAGGGCTGATGTACCGCCACCCGGCGATCCACGAGGTGTGCATCATTTCGTCGCCCCATCCCAAGCGTGGAGAAACCGTGAAGGCCTGCATCGTGCTGACGCCAGACGCGGATGGAACGACCACCGAAGCGGACATTGTCAGCTGGTGCAAAGAGCAAATGGCGGCTTACAAGGTGCCTGAAATCATTGAGTTTGTGGATGAGCTGCCAAAGTCACCCACCGGCAAGCTGATGTGGCGCGCGCTACAGGAAGAGGAGTGGAAGAGCAAGGCCTGAAGGCCCTCAATTGTTCTTTATGTTTCGCAGAGCGAAAGCATATTCTAAATATTGACATGCGAGACGATCGGTGTAATTGTTTCACCATGCTAACGCAGGGCCGAACGGCTCTGCTCATAACCGCATAACTCGCTACAACAACAAAATAGCGGAGGAGCACACTTGAACCTTTTCTTCCAACAAATCATCAACGGGTTAACCCTGGGGAGCATCTACGGTCTCGTAGCCCTGGGCCTGACCCTGGTCTACGGGATACTCCATATCCCGAACTTCGCACACGGTGCGCTGTATATGGTCGGGGCCTTCATGTCCTACTTTTTCATGGTGGATCTGGGCGCGCATTACTGGGTCGCCATGGCCGGCTCGGCTGCCGTGGTCGCCATCCTGGCGATACTGTGTGAGCGCCTGGTGTTCCATCCCCTGAGGCACTCGCCACCGATCCATGACAAGATCGCCGCCATCGGTATTCTGCTGTTCCTGGAAGCGGTGGTGCAGATGTTCTGGGGCTCGGATTTCCGCCGCATGTCCTCGCCGTTTACCGGCATCCTGAATTTCGATGGGCTGATCATTCCCGAACAGCGACTGCTGATCATTGCCGGTGCGTTCGTGCTGGTGGTGGCGCTGCAACTGTTCCTGCGCAAGACCATGACAGGCGCGACCATCATTGCGATGGCCCAGAGCCGTGACGGCGCCTTCCTGGTGGGGATCGATGCCAACCGGGTGGCGATGATGACCTTCGCCATCTCCGGCGTGCTGGCTGCGTTTGCCGCCACACTCTATGCGCCCATCAACCTGGTGTATCCCGCCATGGGCCACCTGGTCATCATGAAAGCCTTCGTGATCATCATCCTTGGCGGCATGGGCAGCATCCCCGGCGCCATCGTCGGGGGCATGATCATCGGTTTCGCCGAGGCGCTCGGAGGGTTCTACATCTCCACTTCCTACAAGGACATCATCGCCTTCGGCCTGTTGGTGCTGATCCTGTCCGTTCGTCCACAGGGCCTGTTCGCGAAGGGGGCACACTGATCATGTTTAAATTCGCATCCTTGCTGATGACGCCAACTGCCAAGTACCTGATGCTGCTCTTTGCTGTGCTGTTCCCGGTTTTCGCGGCGAACGAATACCAGGTGTACGTAATGGCTACCGCCTTCGTCTGGGCGATAGCGGTCTACGGCCTGAACATCATTACCGGCTTCTGCGGCCAGCTGAACCTGGCCCACGGCGGTTTCTTTGCCATCGGGGCCTATACCCTGGGCCTGCTGACCGCTGACTTTGGCTGGAGCTTCTGGCCGGCCTTCGTGGCCGCACTGGTCATGACCGCCGTGCTTGGTTTTCTGGTGGGTATTGTCTCCCTGCGCCTGAAGGAGCACTACTTCGCCATCTTTACCCTGTGCGTGGGCTTCATTATCTACCTGTTGATCGACAAGTGGGAAGAGCTGACCCATGGCGCCATTGGCGTCCGTGACATCGCCGCGCCCTACGGTTTTGGCCTGGTGGATTTCACCGACACCACCCCGTTCTACTATCTGGTGCTGGCCTTCCTGGTGTTCGCAATCTGGTTCATGGGGCGGTTGTCGAAATCCTTGCTGGGGCGCACGTTCCTTGCCATTCGCAACGGCGACGAGCTGGCCCAGTCCCTGGGTATCAACCTGATGCGCAACAAGGTTCTGGCGTTTGTCCTGTCCACCACCTACGCCGGCCTGGCGGGTGCCCTGTACGCTGGCATGGTTCGTTTTATCGGCCCGGACGAGGCCAATATCCAACATACGTTCGACATGATCACCTACCTGCTGGTGGGCGGTATCGGCACCATCATGGGGCCGCTGCTGGGTACCGTGGGCATTGTGTGGATCACCCAGTCACTGCAGTTCCTGGAAGAGTACCGAATGATCATTTTCGGGCCGATGCTGGTGCTGCTGGTGATCTTCTTCCCCCGCGGAATTACCGGTTCTTTCCTGACCTGGATGCACCGCAAGTCTCAGGCACTGGCGCCCTCGAAAAAACGCCAGGAGAGCAAGGTAAACACCACACAGAACCGGGAGGCGCAGAGCAATGCTTAAGGTAGAACATCTGACCAAAATGTTTGGCGGCCTGGCAGCGGTGAATGATGTCTCCGTGGAGTTCGAGACGGGCAAGGTCAACGCCATCATCGGCCCGAACGGCGCCGGAAAAAGTACCTTCTTCAATCTGATCTCCGGTATGTATGCACCGACGTCTGGCCGCATCCTGCTGGACGGTATGGATGTCACCACCCTGCCCAGTGACAAGGTCGCACGGCTGGGCGTGGGGCGGACTTTCCAGACCACCAACCTGTTCGAGCAGGCGACCGTGCTGGATAACCTGATCGTGGGCCATCGCCTGCGCACCAAGTCCGGCCTTTGGGACGTGCTGATCAACAGCAAACGCCTGCAACGGGAAGAAAAATCCGCGCGGGACAAGGCGATGGAAGCGCTTGAGTTTGTCGGCCTCAGCCATGTGGCCGGGCAGTTCATCGCCGATATCACCCAGGAAGAACGCAAGCGGGTGGCCTTTGCCCTGGCGTTGGCGACCGATCCAAAGATTGTGTTGCTGGACGAGCCCGCGGCCGGGGTCAATCCGGAAGAGACCGCCGGTTTTGCCGCGCTGATGCGCAAGATGGTGGATGAGAAAGGCCTGACCGTATGCCTGATCGAGCACAAAATGGACATGATCATGAGCCTGGCGGACAAGATCATGGTGCTGGACCACGGCGAGAAGATTGCCGAGGGCACGCCGGACGAAGTGCGTAACAATCCGGCGGTGATCGAAGCCTATCTGGGAGGTGATGAAGATGCTGCAGCTTAATCATGTGGATGTCTGCTACGGCAGCTTCAAGGCCCTGACGGATATTTCGATGTCCGTGGATACCGGGGAACTGGTGGTACTGCTTGGGGCCAACGGTGCGGGTAAAACCAGCCTGTTTAACGCCATCAGCGGCCTGGTGAAGCCAGCCGCCGGCGAGATCCGGTTCGAAGACAGACAGTTTAACGGCATGAAAGCCAGCACCATTGTTTCCAGCGGCGTGGTGCAGTGCGCCGAGGGGCGCAAGCTGTTCCCCGAGATGAGTGTGATGCAGAACCTGATGATGGGGGCTTACGTGCATCGCCGGGATCGCCAGGGCAACAAGAAGCGCCTGAACGAGGTGCTGGAGCTGTTCCCGATCCTTTCAGACAAGGCCAATGAGCCGGCCGGATCGCTGTCTGGTGGCCAGCAGCAGATGGTGGCCATCGGCCGCGCCATGATGAGCCGTCCCCGCTTGCTGATGCTGGATGAGCCATCCCTGGGCCTGGCCCCGTTGGTGGTCAAGCAGATGTTCGAAACCATCAAACAGATCAATAGCCTGGGCACAACGGTGCTGCTGGCTGAACAGAATGCCTTTGCGGCCCTGAAGATTGCCCACCGGGCCTATGTCATGGAAAACGGCCGTCTGGTGATGGAAGGGGACCGGGAAGCCATGTTGGGTAATGAAGAAGTCCGCAAAGCGTATATCGGGGCCTGACCGGCCTCAAACAAAAATTAGAGAGACACGCACAACACCAAACCAGGAGACAACAATGAAAATAGCCAAAAAACTGGGTCAGGCTGTCGCAGCGGCGACCCTTGGTATGAGCCTGTCCGCGGGTGTAATGGCGGGCGAAGTCAATATTGGTTTCACCGGTCCGCTGAGCGGCGGCGCCGCGCTTTACGGCGAAAACACCCTGTCCGGACTGCGGATGGCCGTGGAGGAGATCAACGAAGCCGGCGGTTTTGACCTGAACGGCGAAAAGACCACGGTAAACCTGGTTTCTCTGGATGATCGTTACTCGCCGGCCCAGGCCGCCACCAACGCCAAGCGACTGAAGCAGGAGTCCAACGTTGCGGCGGTCTTCGTGCCTCACTCCGGCGGCATTTTCGCTCTGCAGGACTTCAACGAAAAAGACAACTTCCTGGTGATGGCCTATTCCAGCGTGCCCAGCATCACCGAAAAGGGAAACAGCCTGACCCTGCGCATCCCGCCCACTTTTGATGGCTACGTAAAAGCCTTTACTGATTATGCCCTGGAGCATCAAGGCAAGAAGCTGGGGATGGGTGGCGCTACCCACGAGTACGCCAAGATCTGGGGCGCCATGGTCAAGAAAGAGTGGGAATCCAAGGGCGGCGAAGTCGTTTCGGATACCCCCATGGACTACAATAAGTCGGCGGATTTCTTTACCGGTGTCAGCCGCATTATCTCCGAAGGCCCGGATGTGATGTTTGTGGGCGGTGCCTCCGAGCCGACCGGCCTGGTGGTACAACAGGCACGCCAGATGGGTTTCCAGGGCGGTTTCATCGTGATGGACCAGGCCAAGATCGACGAAGTGGCCCAGGTCGCTGGTGGTCTGGACATGATGGAGGGCGCCATTGGTGTGGTTCCTCTGAGTGTGTATCAAACCGACACGGCGAAAGACTTCATCGATCGTTACAAGGCTGAGTACGACAAAATGCCCGGCTCCGAAGCGGCCTACAACTATCTGGCCCTTCATGCCCTGGTAGAGGCGATGGATGTGACCGAGTCCACCGACCCGAAAGTTCTTCGTGCGGCAGTCGGCGATGCCCTGAACAGCATGGATGTGAGCAAGAACCCGTACGAAGTCACCGAAGTGACCGAGAACGGCGGGTTTGTCACCGACACCACGCTGGCGGTGGTGAAGGATGGTGAAATTGTTCGCAAGGAAATCGACTGACAGGTAGCGTCACACAACAAAAAAGGGGCCGAAAGGCCCCTTCATACACCTCACGAACCCCGGAAACTCCGGGGTTCGTTGCGTTTGGAGTGTTTGCTTTACGCCACGTACATCACCAGGTTCTCCGCCACACAGGCAGGCTTGTCTTCGCCCCGGATCTCCACGGTGGTCTTGTAGGCAGCCAGCGTGCGCTGGTCGTCCACCTTCGTGACGCTCTGGAGTTCCACCCGGGTGCGGATATCGGAGCCGGACTTGACCGCCGCCGGCAGCCTCAGCTTGTCCATGCCGTAGTTGATGGTGGCGCTGGTGCCGGTAATCGTCATCAGTTGCTGGTTGAGATGGGAAATCAGGGACACGGTGAGGAAGCCATGGGCCACCGGGCTCTTCCAGGGGGCTTCCCGCCTTGCCCGTTCCACGTCCACATGAATCCATTGGTGATCACCCGTAGCATCGGCGAAGGCCTGGATCATGTCCTGGCTAATGGTTTTCCAGGGGCTATGGCCGATAATCACGCCGGTATAGCTGTCCAGATCGTTTAACGCGATGGATACCATCAAATACTCCTCTTGTTCCTGTCAGTGGATTCAAACGGCGTAACCCGGATTCTTGCTGTCCAGCAGTCGCACCAGGGCCGGCCACGTCAGCGCGGCCGCACCGCCCAGCGCCTGTGACTGGTCGGCGGTGGTCTGGATGGCCTGCTTCGAGGGCATGTAGGTCGGCCCACAGCTCTGGGCCTTGACCTGGATCTCACAGGCCTTCATCAGGAAATACAGGTAGGTGAAGGTCTCCGGTACATCCTTGCCTGCGGTCAGCACACCGTGATTGCGCAGCAGCATCATCGACTTGTCGCCCAGATCCCTGATCAGCCGCTCCCGCTCGTCGAGGTTCAGGGCGACGCCTTCGTAATCGTGATAGCTCAGGTGATTCAGGCACAGCATGGCGGTCTGGCTCAAGGGTAGCAGGCCATCCCGGTGGGCGGAGACGGCAACGCCGTCGGGCGCGTGTAAGTGCATCACCGCGCCTGCGTCTTCCCGCCCCATGTGTACGGCGCTGTGGATGGTAAAGCCGGCCGGGTTCACACGGCTGACGTTGCCGGACTCCACCACCTGGCCGTCCTGGTCCACCTTCACCAGCGATGACGCGGTGATTTCATGGAACAGCAGCCCATAGGGATTGATCAGAAAATGATGGTCCGGCCCCGGCACCCGGGCGGACAGATGGGTGAATACCAGGTCGTCCCAGCCAAACAGGGCGACCAGTCGGTAGGCGGCGGCCAGTTCGGTGCGTACCTTCCATTCGGCTTTTCTCAGATCCTGTTGCTGTGATTGATCGCTTGTTGTTGTCATCGTGATGTCCTCAAGCTATGACAGAATGTTTCCCGCAGTGTACTGCATAAAAAAGGGGGTGGCTGACGCCACCCCCGCAAAAGACCTCTGACTGGATAGAGAGGCCTCAGGCTCACAAGTCCGCAGCCTGTTAGCTGGCTTGCAGCAGGGAGGCGTAACGCTCCAGGTGGAAATCGTCATCGCCCAACTGGTGATTGATGGTGATCAGTCGCTTGGCGTAATGGGCAAAGTTGTATTCCCAGGTCATGCCAATGCCGCCATGCATCTGGATACCGCTTTCGGAAATAAACTGCCCGGCGCGCCCGATGACATTCTTGGCTCCGGCCAGGGCACGACGACGCTCATCGTTGTGCTCACTGTCGGCGACGCTGGCGGCCAGAATGGCCATGGAACGGGCCTGCTCCAGTTCCGACATCATGTCCACCATACGGTGCTGCAGTACCTGGAACTTGCCGATGGGCACGCCAAACTGCTTGCGCTGCTTGAGGTAATCCAGAGTCAGCTCGTTGGCCATTTCCATGACACCCACGGCTTCGGCGCACAGGGCGGCGACCGCGCGGCCAGCCTGATATTCGATCACTTCGGCGGCGTTGCCTTCCTCGCCGAGCAGCGCGTCTGCGCCCACCTGGACGTTGCTCAGGGTAATGTCGCAACCCTTGGCCCCGTCGATGGTGGGGTAGGTGCGGCGTTCAACACCGGCGGTTTCGGGGCTCAGGGCAAACAGGCTGAGGCCGTTGGCATCGCGGGTGTCACCGGAAGTGCGGGCAGACACGATGATCAGGTCGGCGCAGTGACCGCCGATCACCACCGCTTTGCGGCCATTCAGGACATAACCTTCGCCGTTTTTCTCGGCGCGGGTTTCCACGTTGTTCAGGTCGTAAAAGCTCTGGGGTTCCTGCAGGCCAGCGGCGGCTTTCAGTTCGCCGCTGGCGATACCGGCCAGCCAGGTGTCTTTCTGGTTGTCATTGCCGGCCTGCCCGATCAGACCACCGCCCAGAATGACGGACTGCATATACGGCTCCAGGCACAGACCGCGGCCAAGCTCTGCCATGACGGACTGAACTTCCACGCCGCCACCGCCGAAGCCGCCCAACTCCTCGGAGAAGGGTACGGCTGTCAGGCCCAGCTCGCTGAGCTGTTTCCAGAAATCGGAGCTGAAGCCCAGGTCGGTTTCGCTGAACTCCAGGCGCTTTTCAAAACTGTATTCACCGCGCACCAGACGCGCCACGGTGTCCTGCAGCATTTGCTGCTCTTCGTTGAGTCGGAAATCCATGGTCGCCTCCTTAAAGCCCGAGAATCATTTTCGACACGATGTTCTTCTGGATCTCATTGGATCCGCCGAAAATCGAGAGCTTGCGGTTGTTGAAGTACTGGGCCGACAGCGGCGCGGCGTTTTCGTCCGACAGGAACTCGCCTTCGTAATCCATATCCAGCTCTTCTTCCACAAATGGCAGGGCATAGGGACCGATTGCGCGGCGGGCCAGATCGTTGATCGACTGACGGATCTCGGTGCCTTTGACTTTCAGCATGGAGCTTTCCGCGCCCGGAACACCGCCACCTTCTACAGAGGCGATAATCCGCAGGTTGCTGATTCCTGCAGCCGTGAGGTCAATTTCCACCTTGGCGATACGCTGGCTGAAGGACGGATCCTCAAGCAGCGGTTTGCCGTTTTTCAGGCGGCGGCTCGCCAGTTGCTTCAGGTGTGACAGTGCCGCCTTGGACAGGCCAATGCCGGCCAGGCCGGTGCGCTCGTAGGTCAGCAGATATTTTGCGTAGGTCCAGCCTTTGTCCTCTTCGCCCACGAGATTCTCAACCGGTACCTTGACGTCTTCGAAGAACACTTCGTTGACTTCGTGCTCGCCATCCAGGGTGATGATGGGGCGCACGGTAATGCCCGGGGTGTTCATGTCGATCAGCAGGAACGAGATGCCTTCCTGGTTCTTGACCTCGGTGTTGGTGCGCACCAGGCAGAAAATCATGTTGGCGTGCTGGCCCAGAGTGGTCCAGGTCTTTTGGCCGTTGACGATGTAGTGGTCGCCGTCACGCACCGCGCGGGTCTTCAGAGAGGCCAGGTCGGAACCGGCGCCGGGCTCGGAATAGCCCTGGCACCACCAGTCCTCGCCACTGAGGATGCGCGGCAGATACGTCTGCTTCTGTTCTTCGTTACCGAACTTGATGATCACCGGCGCTACCATGTTCACCCCGAACGGGATGGAACGGGGCACGCCGTAACGGCAGGATTCTTCATCCCAGATGTGCTTCTGCACTGGCGTCCACTTCACACCGCCGTACTCTTCCGGCCAGTGGGTGGCGTACCAGCCCTGCTCACTGAGGATTTTTTGCCACCGCTGATGGTCCTCTTTGGACAGGCGGCGGAACCCTTTCACTTTGGCGGCGATGTCCGCCGGCAGTTTCTCATCCAGGAATGCCCTTACCTCGTCACGGAAGGCAAGTTCCTCGGCCGTGTAGTTCATGTTCATCGGATAAACCTCGTCAGTGCATTACAGCGAAAATATATACCGCATAGCAGAATTACTCAATGATCATTCAAAGGTTGCTTCCCTGTCAATGATAATGAAACAAGAAAACACACAGTAATTACGACTTTCATCAAAATTTGGTTTCAAACCCTTGTTGATAGCAAATGCATCGTCTATATTCGAAAACACGGAAGCTGGTACTGCTATGCGAAACTATGAAATCACTAAATACCGCACAGTAAAACAGCGTGATTGATTTGGTGTGAGCCAGTGCCGGCACCGGAATTTCAATAACAAAGACATGCAATCAACTCCGTCAAGAGGTTTGAGATGACAACAACAACGCGTTTCCACGCACGCCCACTTGCCCGTGCCGTCGCCCTGACCAGCCTCCCGCTGATCGCTCTCGGGTCCGGATCTGCCCTTGCGCAGAGCTCCGAGCTGGACGAACTGCGTGAGCGGGTACAACTGCTGGAAAGCAAACTGGAAGGCGCCGTATCGACGGCACCTGAGCTGCAGGATGACAACCCCTATCTGCTGCGGGACGGTGATGGGATCAAAATCGGAAACACCACGATTTCATTCGGTGGCTTCATCAAGGCCGACGCCATTGTTGGTGCAAACGGGAACGGTACCCTGAATGGTTACAGTGTCGGCTTGCCACGAACCTTTGCCAGCGCAGCGGCATCGGATGAAAGTGACTGGAAAACCGGTTTCTCCGCCCGGGAGTCGCGCATCAGTATCGGTACCAAAACCGAGGATGTCGTCGGTCATACGCTGACCACCTATGTGGAGATGGATTTTAACAAGGAGATGAACGACGGTAATGAAGTTGTCTCCAACAGTTATTCCCCGCGTTTGCGCCAGGCCTATGGCTCATGGAATAACTGGGACTTCGGTCAGACCTACACCACATTTACCGATCTGGCCGCCATGCCGGAGATTCTCGATCAGGGTAAGCAGGCTGCGTTTATGTACGTAACCCAGCCGATGATTCGCTACAACATGGCCGCGCCGGGCGGGAAGCTGATGATGTCTTTGGAAAATCCTGAGGACGGTTTCCCAGATAACTCCTACGATGATCAGTCCTACCCGGATCTTGCCATGCGCTATCAGATCCGCGGCAATTATGGCTTCTACTCCATTGCAGGTCTGGTGCGGAACTTTGAAGACAACGCGGCGGATGAAACCAAGGTCGATGGAGCGGTGTCTCTGAGTGCTCGTATCCCGACCATCGGGCGTGACGACCTGCGTCTGCAATACAGTTACGGCGCGCTTGGCCGCTATATGGGACTATTTACTTACCCGGATGTGGATCTGGGTGCGCTGGCCATGGGTGATGTGGAGCCGCTCAAGAGCTATGGCGCCACGGCCGCCTACCGTCACTTCTGGTCACCGGCATGGCGCAGCAGCCTGACGGTCTCCCATACCGAAATTGTCGATGATCTTGCCGCCTCACCGGCAGGCACGCTGAGTTATTTCGACTCTTCAACGTCGGTTCACGCCAACATTCTGTGGTCCGCCCACCCGAACCTGACGCTGGGTCTGGAATACGCCTACTGGGATTTCGGCGAGATTGCCACCAGCAGCAGCCAGCAGTACGAACAGGTCATGGCTTCCGCGAAGCTGAGCTTCTGACCGGCGAGTTGCCAACCTAATGCGATGATTCTCAGGTAATTTTGCACCAGTTGCGTTGCCCCGGAGTGTTCCCCCGCTCCGGGGCTTTTTTGTGGGTCCCCCGGCACAGGCATAAAAAAAGCAGAGCCGGAGCCCTGCTTTTGAACCTCTTGAAGGATGCGTGGCGGAATCAGCTGAAGGCCTGAATCCCGGTCTGGCCACGGCCCAGGATCAGGGCGTGGACATCGTGGGTACCTTCGTAGGTATTCACCGCTTCCAGGTTCATCACGTGGCGAATCACATGGTACTCATCGGAGATGCCATTACCGCCGTGCATGTCACGGGCAACCCGGGCGATGTCCAGAGCCTTGCCGCAGTTATTGCGCTTGAGCAGGGACACGGAATCCGGAGTGGCAACGCCGTCGTCCATCATGCGGCCAAGCTGAAGTACCGCCTGCAGGCCGATGGTGATCTCGGTCTGCATGTCCACCAGCTTCTTCTGGATCAGCTGGTTGGCGGCCAGGGGCCTGCCGAACTGCTGGCGCTCCAGAGTGTAGTTGCGGGCCGCGTGCCAGCAGAACTCGGCGGCACCCAGGGCGCCCCAACTGATGCCGTAACGGGCCTTGGTCAGGCAGCTCAGCGGGCCTTTCAGACCTTCCACGTCCAGCTTGTTCTCTTCCGGTACAAACACCTCGTCCATAAAGATGGAGCCAGTGTCGGAGGCCCGCAATGAGAACTTGCCTTCGATCTTCGGTGTATCCAGGCCCTTGGCGCCTTCACGCTCGATCACGAACCCGGTGACCTTGCCGTCGAGCTTGCCCCAGACCACGCAGATATCGGCAATCGGGGAGTTGGTAATCCACATCTTGGAGCCACTCAGCAGGTAGCCGCCGTCGACCTTCTTGGCGCGGGTTTCCATGCCGCCCGGATCAGAGCCGTGGTTGGGCTCGGTCAGGCCGAAGCAGCCGACGTACTCACCGGAGGCCAGTTTTGGCAGGATACGCTTTTTCAGCGCTTCCTGGCCGTAGCTGAAAATCGGGTACATGACCAGTGAGGACTGCACACTCAGGGCGGAGCGGTAGGCGGAATCCACCCGCTCCACTTCCCGGGCGATCAGGCCGTAACAGACGTGGTTCAGGCCCGGGCCGCCGTATTCTTCTGGCAGGGTTGCGCCGAGCATGCCCAGCTCGCCCATGTCGGTAAAAATGGAGCGGTCGAACTTCTCGTGACGGTTCGCTTCGATAATGCCAGGCATCAGGCGCTGGTCACAGAAGGAACGGATGCTGTCCCGAACCTGGCGCTCGGTTTCATCCAGTTGCTTGTCGAATTGCAGCAGGTCATCCCAGGGTGCGGAAGTCATGGTGTTTCTCCTCAGAAAATTAGTCAGTCATTCGTTCAATGACAGCGGCAATGCCCTGGCCCACGCCAATGCACATGCTGATCAATGCGTAACGGCCGCCGCTGCGCTCAAGCTGGCGGGTGGCGGTCAATGCAATCCGTGCGCCGGAAGCCCCCAGAGGGTGGCCAACAGCGATGGCGCCACCGTTGGGGTTCAGCCGGGAATCGGTCGGGTCAATGCCCAGTTTGGTGGTGCAGCCGAGAACCTGGGCTGCGAAGGCCTCGTTGATCTCGATCACGTCCATATCGTTGATGCCCAGACCCGCGCGGGCGAGGGCTTTTTCGCTGGCCGGTACCGGGCCATAACCCATGACACGTGGCGGAACCCCGGCAATGGCTGCGGAGACAATGCGGGCGCGGGGCCGGATTCCGGCCTTTTCGCCGGCTTCGCGGGAGCCAATGATCAGGGCGGCGGCACCGTCGTTAATGCCAGAGGCATTGCCGGCGGTCACCACGCCACCTTCAAACAGAGAGCGCAAGCCTGAAAGTGCTTCCACGGTGGACTGGGGGCGCGGGTGTTCATCACTGTTTACGCTGACCGGCGGTTTTTTCCGGCCTTGGGGCACCTCAACTGAAAGTATCTCTTCATTATAGAAGCCGTCCTTGAGGGCGGCGTCATAGCGGGCCTGGCTCTGGGCGGCAAACTGATCCACCACCTCCCGGCTCAGGTTCAGTTCCCGGGCAATGTTGTCAGCGGTTTCGGGCATGGTGTCGGCGCCGAACTCCGCTTCAATGCGGGGGTTGGGAAAACGGGCGCCGATGGTGCTGTCGAAGGCGCGAAAATCGCGACTGAACGGACTTTCGCTTTTCGCCATGACGAAAGGAGCACGGCTCATGCTTTCCGCGCCACCGGCCACAAACAGCTCCCCCTCGCCACAGCGAACCGCCCGTGAGGCGTCGATGATGGCCGCCAGGCCGGAGCCGCACAGACGGTTGACGGTCAGGCCGCCGGCTTCAACGGGCAGGCCGGCCATCAACCCGGCATGGCGGGCCAGGTTGCGGGCGTCTTCGCCGGCCTGGTTGGTGCAGCCGGCAATGACGTCTTCGTAGGCCTCGGCGGCAAATGCGTTGCGCTCGACCAACGCCTTGATAACGCTGGCCAGCAAATCATCCGGGCGCACTTTTGCCAGCGCGCCGGCGTGTCGACCGAAAGGGGTTCTTAGCCCGTCGTAAATAAAGGCGCTCATGGCATCTCCCGTTTCATCAGCAGACAAGTCCCTATTGTGGTCCTCCTTCTACAATGAAGAAAGGTTTCGGGCTTGCCTTGTCATTAATGTTGATATAGTTTCGTATAGCGGAACTAAGTTTTGTATATTGGTTGTTAAAGACTAATCCGGGTCTGTGTGAAATGCAACCGATACCATCATCGAAGGGCGCTAATCTGTTATGAGCCGTTTTCTGGTTCCTGTCGCGGTTTTTCTGGAACTTGTGGCGCTTTGCCTCTCCAGCTCCCATCTCAGTGCGTTTGCCGGCGTGTTGTTTGTACTTTATTTCGTGTTGGTGCTGGGGCGGTTGCAGGCTTATTCCCGCTACCTGTTCCTGATTTCACTGCTGGTGATTGGCTATTTGGGCTTCATCGGGCAGCTGGGCACCAGAGATCTGATGAAGGCCGCCTCCAATGCGGCCTTTTACGCCGCGTTTCTGGGAAGTCTGGGGATGATGCAGTGCCTGGTGCGCCGACTGGAGGTGTTGCAGCGTATACACGATGTGTTGCTGGGCGGTCGTCCGGCGTTGCTGTACCCCAAGTACGCGGTGGTGAGCTGTGGCATTGCCTCGGTGCTGAGTTTCGGGGTGATGAACCTGCTCTGCGGCACCCTGGCGGATACCCTGAAGCAGCGGGGCATTACCGGTGCCTCGCGCCTGCGCTGGTTGCGCAGCGTGCTGATCAGTACATTGCGGGGGTTCGCTCTGGTGCCGCTGGTAGCGCCCACCAGCGTTGCGGTCGCCATTATTACCCGGGAGGTGCCCACCCTGAGCTGGTCCGGCCTGCTGCCCTATGGTATTGGCAGCGCAGTACTGTTGATCCTGGTGGGGTGGGTGTTGGAGCACAAGCGCTTTCGCCTGGTCAGCAGCGAGCGCGAGCCGCTGGAAACCTGGCCGGCGGGGAGTGGGCGGTTATTGCTGTTGGTGCTGATCATTTTCACGTCCATGGGCCTGCTGGTGCAGTTCACGGAGCTGAAAGTATCGGTGGCGGCCATGCTGACGGTGCCGGTGGTTACCCTCCTTTATATGTTCTGGCACGACCGCTCAGCGGCCGTGGTGGCGCGGGAGGCCGCTGACAACATGCTGGGCTTGAGCAATGAGATGTCCATCTTCGCAGGTTCCGCCGGACTGGGCGTGGCGCTGGTGGCGGTGATTCCGGCGGACGCCCTGGCAGGCATGGCCTCCGGTGAGCTGGGTGTGTTGCTGTTGGCGATGGCTGGGTTGTTGATGATGCCGATGCTCTCGGCCATCGGCATCATCCCGATTACTGTATTGAGTGTTCAGGCAGGCCTGATGCCGCAACTGATCGCGGAAGGAGTCAATCCGCTGCCCATTGCGGTGGCCCTGGTGATCGGGTTCTCCCTGGCGATGATGCTGTCGCCGTTCGGGCCGGCGGTGATGTTGCTGTCACGCTTTGGTCAGGTGTCACGCTGGGTGGTGGCGTTTGGCTGGAACGGGGTGTTTGTACTGTTGTCCATTCCCCTATTGTTGCTGATGCTGTGGGGGGTGTTTGTATTCGCGCCGGCCATCACGGTGTGATCAGAGCGATCAGAGTGACCGGCGCGCTTGTCTGGTGTTATCAGTAACCCCGGCTGGTGTCCACGATGCCGGTAATTGACTGGCCATTGTGGTGCGCACGAATCTTGCCGGTGATCTGCTCCAGCGTGGCGTCCCGCAGGGTGCGCGCGGAAATGTGTGGCGTGATGGTGATCTCCGGACGCTGCCAGAACGGGTGGCCCGAAGGCAGCGGCTCCTGGCGGAACACATCCAGCGAGGCCCGCGCCACATGGCCGTCGTCAATAGCCCTGAGCAAGTCGTCCTCCACCAGGTGCTCGCCCCGGCCGACATTAATCACCACGGCTCCCGGCATCAGTTGGCTGAGATGCTGGTGATTGAGGATGTCCCGGGTTTCCTCGGTCAGTGGCAGGGTGTTCACCAGTACTCGGGTTGACTGCAGGAAGCCGGGCAGGTTTTCGGCCCCGGCAAAGGTCGTGACTCCCTCCAGATCGTGGTCGCTACGGGCCCAGCCGTTGACCCGGTAATCCAGGTCGGCGAGGGTGCGCGCCACCCGTTTGCCAATGTGGCCAAGGCCCATGACCCCGATCGGCCATTCACTGCGCTTGATCGGCCGGTGAATTTTCCATTTACCTTCGCGCTGCTGTTCCCGATAGGTTTCCATGCCACGACTGGCTTCCAGTAGCTGATGCAGCACGTATTCCGCCATCTGCACGGACATGCCGGCATCTTCCAGGCGTACAACGGGTAAATGGGGTGGCAGGTTGGGTACGGCCAGCAAGCCATCGATGCCGGCGCCCAGGTTAAACACCGCTTTCAGCTTCTTCTCACGCTCAAACAGTTCCGCCGGTGGTTGCCAGACAATAGCGTAGTCGGCATCAACGGCGGGGCCGTTGGCGTCCCACACATGAATCTCGGCCTCCGGAAGCAGTTCCTGGATGGGTACGGTCCAGCGCTCTGGCTTGGGGTCTCCTGCGACAAATAGAACCTTCATGTGCTCTCCGGGGATCGTCAGTTGCATTAAATTTGTTTACTATATTTCGCTTTGCAGAATAATATACCGAAATAGATCCGTAAACCCGGGGTAATGTATCGCCCTAGTGGAAGAAAAGTGAAACATAAAGGAAGAGTGTTTCATATTTGGCACGACTTTTGATAATGGTTTGTGGTACTTGCTATCTGCAGCGATTAAAATACCGCAACTATTATTCTATCTGACTATTATCCGGGTATCCCCGGGCACACCGGATCAGGCGCAGCTGTTGGAGGACGCCAGTTTATGACAAAAGCAGAAACCACTAAACCGGAGTTGATGGTCGCCTCCGGTGACGGTGAGCCGGTGAAGCCGGAAAAGGACCGCAAGTTCGTAGAGGCGCTGTCTCGTGGGCTGGATGTACTCCGTGCATTCAGTCAGGGGTCGGTTATCCTGGGTAATCAGGACATCGCGCGGCTGACCGGGTTGCCAAAGCCGACCGTGTCCCGCATGACCTACACCCTGACCAAGCTCGGCTACCTCAGCTACAACGCCCAGCTTGAAAAATACCAGCTCAGCTCCGGCGTCCTGGCTCTGGGTTATGCCTACGTGTCCAATCTCAAGGTGCGCCAGCTGGCCAAGCCCTACATGGACGAGTTTGCCCGCCAGACCAACATGTCCGTGGGCCTGACCTGCCGCGATCGATTGCACATGATCTATGTGGAAAACCGCCTGCCGCCGGAAGCATCACTGCTGCGCATGGACATCGGCCTGAAGCTGCCGATGGCGACAACCTCCGCAGGACGTGCCTACTACTGTGCCATCAGTGACAAGGGCCGCAAGCTGATCGACGATGCCATGGAAGCGAAGTACGGCCCGGATGTCTGGCCGGAAAAGAAAGAGGGGCTCGATCGTGCGATGGAAGACTTCAAGCAGCACGGCTTCTGCCTGTCCCTGGGCGAATGGGATCGCAACATCAACTCCGCCGGCGTGCCCATTCATCTGCAGGATGGCACCATCATGGTGCTGACCTCCGCTGCGCCATCCTACCTGATTTCGGGTGAAAAGCTGCGTGAGTCCATTGCTCACCAGTTGGCGATGCTGGCCAGCGATATAGAGTCGCTTGGCGTTTGATCCTCTAGAGGGGATTGCACAATAGTACGGGAGCGAGCGGGCACCATGGCCCGAAACCGTGCGGAGCCATGGGTGGAGCGCAAAGCGCTTCACGGACAAGCCAAGGACGGCTTGCCCAGGACCTTTAGCGCGACGCAGGAGCAATAAGCGCTAAAGGGCGGAGCCCGAGCGCTACAGGGACGTATTCACAGCGTGTTTCGGGCCATGGTGCCCGCTCGCTCTTCCCTCTGAATTTGAATAATCCCCGAAAACCCCAGAATTTGTTCTGGGGTTTTTTTATGCCCGCATTTTAATTCATAGTTGAAACCTGCCGAAAACTTGTATTAAATCGTACTTATGTTTCGCTTGATAAAACTACATTCCATAGAAGGCGAGGAGAAATTATGTCTGAGGTCGTAACTTATAACCGGGAAGGCGCCATTGGCGTCATCACAGTGAACTACCCGCCAGTAAACGCGCTTGGCCATGCGGTTCGTTCCGGCCTGGTGGCCGCGCTGGAGCAGGGTCAGAACGACGCAGACGCCAAGGTTCTGTTGCTGGTTTGCGAAGGTCGTACCTTTATTGCCGGCGCCGATATCCGTGAATTCGGCAAGCCCATGCAGGAGCCGGGGCTGCCTACTGTTATAGGTCAGTACGAAAACAGTGACAAACCGATTGTCGCCGCCATTCACGGCACTGCCCTCGGTGGTGGTCTGGAAACCGCTCTTGGCTGCCATTACCGCGTGGCCCTGAGCAGCGCCAAGGTTGGCCTGCCGGAAGTGAAGCTGGGCCTGTTGCCCGGTGCCGGTGGCACCCAGCGCCTGCCGCGTTTGACTGGTGCCCAGAAAGCCCTGGAAATGATCACTTCCGGTGAGTTTGTCGGCGCCAAAGACGCGCTGGCTCTGGGTATTGTCGATGCAGTTGAAGACGGTAGCGATATCAAGCCCGTTGGCCTGGCATACGCTCAGAAAATTGCCGATGAAGGCAAGCCGGTCCGTCGCGTGCGTGATTTGACCGACAAGGTAGAGGCCGACAAGGGCAGCGAGGTTTTCGACCAGTTCCGCGCCGGTCTGCAAAAGAAAGCGCGTGGCCTGTTCTCCCCGTTCAAGTGCGTGGACGCCGTGGAAGCGGCCTTCAACCTGCCGTTTGAGGAAGGCATGAAGCGCGAGCGTGAACTGTTTATGGAATGCATGGAATCACCGCAGCGTGGCGGCCTGGTTCACTCCTTCTTTGCAGAGCGCGAAGTCTCCAAGGTGAAGGGGCTGTCCAAGGACACGCCGGTCCGTGACGTCAACAGCGTGGGCATCATCGGCGCTGGCACCATGGGTGGCGGTATCGCCATGAACTTCGCCAACGTTGGCATCCCCGTGACCATCGTGGAAGTGAAGCAGGAAGCCCTGGACAAGGGGCTGGGCATCATCCGCAAGAACTACGAAAACTCCGCCAAGAAGGGTCGCATTACCCAGCAGCAGGTTGAAGAGCGCATGGCGCTGATCAACGGCAGCCTGACCTATGACTCCTTCAAGGATGTGGACATGGTGATCGAAGCGGTGTTCGAGAACATGGCCATCAAGAAAGAGATCTTCGGCAAGCTGGACGAGGTTTGTAAGCCCGGTGCCATCCTGGCGTCCAACACGTCCACCCTGGATATCGACGAAATTGCCTCTGCCACCAAGCGTCCGGAAGACGTGGTGGGCATGCACTTCTTCAGCCCGGCAAACGTCATGAAGCTGCTGGAGAACGTACGTGGCAGCAAGACCTCCGACGAGGTGAAGGCCACGGTGATGGCCGTTGCCAAGAAGATCAAGAAGGTCGGTGTGCTGGTCGGTAACTGCCACGGGTTTGTCGGCAACCGTATGCTGCACAAGCGCGGTGCGGAAGCTATGGCACTGGTGAACGAAGGCGCCAGTCCGCAGCAGGTGGACAAGGTACTGACCGATCTGGGTTACCCCATGGGTCAGTTTGCGATGTCGGATCTGGCCGGTATTGACGTGGGCTACCGTATCCGCGAAGAGCGCCGCAATGCCGGTGAAGATGTAGCTCCAAGCTGGATGGACAAGCTGGTGGAGATGAACCGTCTGGGCCAGAAAACCCAGGCCGGTGTCTACAAGTACGAGGAAGGCAGCCGCAAGCCGATTCCGGATCCGGAAGTGGACCAACTGATTGCTGAATTCCGCAAAGAGCAGGGCATTACGCCGCGGGAGATTTCCGATCAGGAAATCCTTGAGCGCTGCATGTACGTGATGATCAACGAAGGCGCCAAGATTCTGGAAGAAGGCATCGCCGATCGTTCGCTGGATATCGACGTGGTGTGGATCTACGGCTACGGCTTCCCGGCCTACCGTGGCGGTCCCATGTTCTGGGCGGATCAGGTTGGCCTGGAGACTATCCTCAGCACGGTCAAGAACTTCCACGACACCCTGGGTGGTGAGCAGTGGAAGCCGGCGGCCCTGCTGGAGAAGCTGGTCAGCGAAAACAAGAAGTTTGGCGACCTTTAAAGACTAGCCTGCTGGTGTGGGGGCCGGTCCCGGGGCGGGGTGGCTTTTCTTCTGGGAAAAATAACTCGCTTCGCTCAGACATCTTTTTCCCGGCAGAAAAGGCACCCCACCCCGGAACCAACGTTACAACTGAGGTTGATCCCGTAGG
>NZ_JBJJLC010000022.1:0-3428 GCF_045449855.1 Marinobacter alkalisoli
TAATCCGACAATGCTGGCGAAAATGCTCAACCGGGTGTCGGATTACGCTTCGCTAATCCGACCTACCTGTACACCAATTATGAAGGACACTGTTATGTCTGATGCCGTTATTGTTTCCACCGCCCGTACCGGCCTCGGTAAATCCTACCGTGGCGCCCTGAACAACACCCACAGCGTGGACCTGGCTGGCCACGTTATCCAGCACGCGGTGCAGCGTGCGGGTATTGACCCGGCCATTGTCGAAGATGTGATCCTCGGCGCCACTTTCCACGAAGGTGCCCAGGGCAAGAACATGGCACGTCTGGCCGCCATCCGCGCCGGTCTGCCGGTCACTACCGCTGGTGTTTCCATCAACCGTTTCTGCAGCTCTGGTCTGCAGGCCATTGCCATGGCGTCTCAGCGAGTGATCTCTGAGAAGGTTCCGGCCATGGTTGCGGGCGGTGTCGAATCCATTTCGATGGTGCAGAACGACAAGCTCAACAGCTTCCATGCCACCAACGAGTGGCTGATGAAGAACAAGCCTGAGCTGTACCTGTCGATGATTGAGACTGCCGACATCGTCGCCCAGCGATACGGCGTTACCCGTGAGTCCCAGGACGAGTACGCCCTGATCTCCCAGCAGCGCACCGCCGCCGCTCAGGAAGCCGGCAAGTTCGACGACGAAATCGTGCCCTTCGACGCCACCATGATGGTGAAAGACAAGGAAACCGGGGAGGTCAGTCATAAAGACGTCACTCTGACCCGTGATGAGTGCAACCGTCCCAACACCACGCTGGAAGGCCTGCAGGGTCTGAATCCGGTGCGTGGGGACGATCAGTTCGTCACGGCCGGCAACGCGTCGCAGCTGTCTGACGGTGCGTCTGTGTGCACGGTGATGAACTCCACGTACGCCGAGAAAAACAACATCGAACCCATCGGCATCTTCCGCGGCTTTGCCGTGGCTGGCTGTGAGCCAGACGAAATGGGCATCGGCCCGGTCTTCGCCATTCCGCGTCTGCTGGAGCGCAGTGGTCTGAAGATGGATGACATCGATCTGTGGGAACTGAACGAAGCCTTCGCTTCGCAGGTGGTCTACTGCCGCGATCGTCTGGGCATTCCCATGGAAAAACTGAACGTCAATGGTGGCTCCATCGCTGTGGGTCACCCATACGGTGTCACCGGTTCCCGCCTGACCGGCCACGCCCTGATTGAAGGCAAGCGTCGTGGCGCGAAATATGTGGTGGTTACCATGTGCATCGGCGGCGGTCAGGGGGCTGCCGGCCTGTTCGAGGTAGTTTAAGGCACGTAGGTCGGATTAGGCGCAGCCGTAATCCGACTGTCGGGTTACGCCGTTGGCTAACCCGACCTACGACTCATAGAAATGATCAGTGACGGATGTCAGTGGATATAACTGTGCAGCCGGGCCGGTCATGGGGTGGGGATGCCTTTTCTGACGGGATAAAGGTGTCTGAGCGAAGCGAGTTCTTTTCCCATAAGAAAAGGCATCCCCACCGCAGGACCAGACTCCAGGCTGGCAGGCTACCGTGTTAATTCACGCCAAGGGTAATGAGGCCATGCAACAAAAAATCATCAACACCCAGGACCTTGCGTTCCAGCTGTTCGAACTCTACGAAGTCGAACAGACCCTGGGCTATGAACGCTATGCCGAGCACAATCGGGAAACCCTGCAGGCCGCTCTGGACCTGTCGCTGAAAGTAGCCGCGGAAGAGTTTGCGCCTCACGCCCGCCTGGTCGACGAAGAAGAGCCCAGATTCGAGAACGGTCGGGTGGAGATGCGTCCGGAAGTCAAAAAAGCACTGGATGTGCTACGGGACACCGGCCTGATGGCCGCCGGTCAGGACTTCGAACGTGGCGGCATGCAGCTTCCCGCAGCGGTGGCCCAGATGTGTGTGGGCATGCTCAAGGGCGCGAACGTGGGCACACAGGGCTACGCCGGGCTGACGATTGCGGCGGCGAATCTGATCATGGCCCAGGGCAATGAACACCAGCAGAAGACATACGCTGAACCGATGATGGCCGGCCGGTTTTTCGGCACCATGTGCCTGACGGAGCCCCATTCCGGTTCTTCCCTCGGCGACTTGCGCACCCGCGCGGAACCGCAGGAGGACGGCAGCTATCGCCTGTTCGGCAACAAGATCTTCATTTCCGCCGGTGACCATGAGCTGAGCGACAACATCATCCACATGGTGCTCGCCCGCTTGCCGGATGCCCCTCCCGGGGTGAAAGGCATTTCCCTGTTTATCGTGCCTAAGGTCCTGGTTAATGAGGAAGGCAGCCTGGGCGAACGCAACGACGTCGCGCTGGCGGGGCTGATTCATAAAATGGGCTATCGCGGCACCACTTCCACCATGCTCAACTTCGGTGAGAAAGACGGTGCCGTGGGTTACCTGGTGGGCGAGCCCAACAACGGCCTGGCGGCCATGTTCCACATGATGAACGAAGCCCGCATCGGCGTCGGCCTCGGTTCAGTCATGCTCGGCTACACTGGCTACCTCCACGCCCTCGACTACGCCCGTGATCGCAAGCAGGGTCGCCCGGTCGGCGAGAAGGATCCCAACTCCCCGCAAGTGCCACTGATCCGCCACGCCGATATTCGCCGTATGCTGCTGACCCAGAAAGCATACGTGGAAGGTGGTCTGGCACTGTGTCTGCAAGGCGCCATGCTGGTGGACGAGAAAAAACATGGGACCACCGAAGGCGAGCGCAAAGTCGCCGCCGGTCTACTGGATCTGCTAACGCCAGTCATCAAGTCCTGGCCGTCCCAGTTCTGCCTGGAAGCCAACAGCCTGGCGATCCAGGTGCACGGTGGCTATGGCTACACTCGGGAATACCCGGTGGAGCAGTTCTACCGCGACAACCGCCTCAACCCCATCCACGAAGGCACCCACGGCATCCAGGGCATCGACCTGCTGGGCCGCAAAGTCTCCATGGCCGGCGGCGGGTTCTATGAGGAGTTGATGCGCCGGATCGAAGCCACCATCGGCGAGGCCCGTGGTATCGAACGGCTGGCGACCTGCGCCGATCATCTGGACCAGGCAGTGAAAGCCATGGCCACAGCAACAGACGCCATCAACGCCGAGAAAGCCAACGGCAACGTGGAAAAAGCTCTGGCCAACGCCTCGCTTTACCTCGAAGCCTTCGGCCACACCGTCGTCGGCTGGCTCTGGCTGAGACAGGCCATCAAGGCCGTTGCCGGACTGGAAGGAAACGGTGAGCAGACAGCGGAATTTTACGAGGGTAAGGTGAAAGCCTGTGAATATTTTGCGCGGTATGAATTGCCGAAAGTGCTCAGCCTATCCGGGTTACTGAGTGCTGTGGATACTACGGCGCTGGGCATGCAGGATTCTGAGTTTTAGCGGAGATTTTGGTTGTCGGATTAGCCGCAGCCGTAATCCGACAAAACCAACGTTGTCAGATCGGGCGTGGGG